>NZ_JQKQ01000025.1:0-94078 GCF_000746135.1 Bacillus sp. UNC322MFChir4.1 | reverse complement strand
CAGAATATTCTAGTGCGAAAATGACGCTTGATCATACTGGTGGATATGTTGCTCAATTTGATGTATCTTGGGATGAAGTCTCATATGATCAAAATGGAAAAGAAGTATTAACTCATAAAACTTGGGATGGAAACGGTAGAGACAGAACTGCCCATTTCAATACAGTGATCCCACTTCCAGCGAATGCGAAAAATGTAAAAGTTATGGCGAAAGAATGTACAGGTCTTGCATGGGAATGGTGGAGAACAATTATTAATGAACAAAATGTTCCATTAACAAATGAAATAAAAGTTTCAATTGGAGGAACAACATTATACCCAAATGCTAATATTAGTCACTAAGTAAAAGTGAAGAAGCTGACCCCAAAGGCACATAAGTGCCTTTGGGGTCAGTGTTTTTTCCGTTATCGACCGTTCTTTGTAATAGATCGGCGATTCGACACGGGATAAAGGTTCCTCGACGATATTCAACATGAAAGTAGTCGATTTGCTGAGCTGAATCATACCGAAAAGTGGCCTTTTTAGTCAAATCATAAGGAAAAAGACGCTGTAATGACAAGGTTTTGTAGTCATTAGCGTACAATTTTCCCGGTTATTTTAACCAGAAAAAAACTTTCTCAACATCACTTCTGTTACCTGTGTGATAAAATGGAAAAAACAGTTCCCCTTAAGCTGTTTTTTCAAAAGCGATGTACGTGGGAGCAAACTCTCTGATAGGAGGGTTTGTATTTTTTTTTATAGTTCATTCATAATTATTTCTTTTGAATTTACTATATATTTTAGCGCGGTGCTATATGTTTAGTTATTAATATGTCCAATGTATTTGCGGTGACTTTCTTAAGTTATGGCGATTTTTGTATGTAAAAAGAAGCATAAGAGTGTCGTTTTGACAATCTTATGCTTCCTATATGAAAAAATCAGTATCTGTTTTTACACTCTATTTTTTTTAAGAAAGTAAAGCCCTGTAAGAGAAGATCCAAATGCAAGCGCACCCCCAATAGCTAGGAGTCCCCAGGATACAATATTGTTAGGAATTGATTTAGCGCAAGCTGCTAAGAGTGCCCCGATAGATCCTAACCAGACAAAACGCATTAGATTGTTCCAACCTATATTTTTTTTCATGGCTCAACCACCTTCCTTTCCATAATTATACCATCTTGAAGAAGTTTCATGTTAGATAATTTCGAGTATAGCGACTTATGAAAATATAGTCTTTGTTTTGATCTAAATTTAAAAAATTATATACCAAGTATTTATAAACTAACGGTAAGATTATATTTCTGTTTTTTTACAGTTATTTAAGGTGAATGTGACATCCTTTTCATATTTTGGGAAGGGTTGTTAAGGTTTATACTTAAAGAAGGAAGGCACATCAAGAGGTATTTTGGTGATAATATGTTAGAATAATTATTAGGAATGAATCTAATTGATTCAAAAAATTGCAGTAATGAAAAGAAAAAATAGCTTGAAACGGAGGAATTACATGAGCGTAATCAAAAAACATAAGCCAAATAAACTGAAAATTGGTGTACGAGTATTAATGATTATTATTGGGGCATTTATAACAGCATATGGACTAGAATCTGTATTAATCCCAAATAATGTATCAGATGGTGGTGTGACGGGTTTAAGTATCGTTAGTTCAAAACTACTTGGGTTACCATTAGGCGTTCTCATTGGAGTCATTAACATCCCTTTTGTTTGGTTAGGGTATAAGCAAATTGGTAGAAATTTTGCGATTTACTCGATTATCGGTATTGCTTCATTAGCAATCGGTACGGTTCTTATGCACGGAATACCAACGATTATTCACGGTGATACATTGTTAGTTACTGTTGTTGGAGGGATTATCATCGGTTTTGGTATGGGGTTAGCGTTGCGTAACGGCGGCGCATTAGATGGAATTGATATGTTAGCCGTATTGCTTTCTCGAAAATTACCTTTTGGGACAAGTGACCTCATCTTATTTTTAAACATGTTTGTCTTTATTTTTGTCTCCGCAGTATTTGGTCTTGAAGGGGCCATTCTTTCAGCAATTGCTTACTTTATTGCTTCTAAAGTTATTCACATCGTTGAAGTAGGTTTAAGTGGTTCTAAAACATTTAAAATTATTACAAAGGAACCTGAATTAATGGTAGAGACCATTCGCGATCGCCTAGGTCGAAGTGCGACGTATAATGAAGTTTACGGTGGTTATTCAAAGGAACAATTTAAAGAAATTACATGTGTTATTAACCGTTTAGAAGAAAGTAAAATGAAAGAAATTATTCATGAAATTGATGGAAATGCCTTTGTTACGGTATATGACGTAGCGGAAGTAAAGGGCGGTAATTTCAAAAAACACGATATTCACTAGGGATAACTTTTAAATAGAATTCATAAAAAAAGCATCTGCCCAGATGCTTTTTTTTGTTGTTGAAATGGTATTATCCGATTTGGAAATCTTCACTCTCTTAAGAAAAATTTAAGAAAGCGCCCCCATATTTATTAAGAAATGCTATCTATACTTAAAGCTATCTTATAAATATCGAATGAAGGGGGAGATATTTTATGCAACTGATTACATTCTTAACCGAATTTATTAAACATCCGAAACATACTGGGGCGATCGCACCTAGTTCAAATAGATTATCAAAAAAAATGGTAGATGCAATTAATTTTGGAACAGCACAATATATTGTGGAATTAGGCCCTGGAACAGGAGCTTTTACACGAGAGATTATGAGAAGAAAAAAAGTGGAAACGACATTTATCCTTATTGAAATTAATGAAGTTTTTTTCAAAAAGTTGCAGAAACAATTTGCGAGTGATCCAAGTGTTGTTGTCATACATGGATCAGCTGAAAATATTCAAAAGTATATGGAAGAGTTAAAGATAGAAAAAGTTGATTATGTATTATCTGGATTGCCGTTTACTTCATTACCGCAAGAAGTATCAGTGCGGATTTTACAAAATGTAATGGAATCATTACGAGAGAGCGGAGAGTTTATTACATTTCAATATTCACTTGTAAAAAAAGAATTTATCCAAGCTTTTTTTTCAGAGATTTCGTTAAAAAAAGTTTGGTTTAATTTTCCGCCAGCCTATGTCTTTAGTTGTAGAAAAGAGGCGGGGAGGTCTTGTGCATAATGGAGCTCCATGAGTTATTATCGTATATCGAGCAATATGGCTATGCCGCTTTATTCTTTTGTTTATGGCTTGGGATTGTTGGTATGCCAATTCCAGATGAAATGATTGTAATGAGCGGTGGGAAATAATGATACAAACTGAATAGGTTGAGAGAAAGTGAAACTTTAATCAGTGAGGGATGAAGAAAATCACCACTGATGGAAGTTTCACTTTATGCTATTGACCTTCAAGTTACTTGAAGGATTAGAATGTGAATAAAGAGTCATAAAGGAGATTGAAAAAATGAGTCAAGAACTGAAACTACGCCCTTTAGAACGAGAAGATTTGAAATTTGTTCATGAGCTTAATAATAATGCACATATTATGTCTTACTGGTTTGAAGAACCTTATGAAGCTTTTGTAGAGTTGCAGGATTTATATGATAAACATATTCATGATCAAAGTGAACGTCGCTTTATAGTGGAAAAAGATAATAATATGATTGGATTAGTTGAATTAGTAGAGATTGATTACATTCATCGAAGAACAGAATTTCAAATTATTATCGGTCCAAAGTATCAAGGTTATGGTTATGCAGAGAGTGCAACTCGTTTAGCGATGGATTACGCTTTTTCAGTATTAAATATGCACAAACTATATTTAGTAGTAGATAAAGAAAACGAAAAAGCTACACATATTTACAAAAAAGTCGGCTTCATAATTGAAGGTGAGTTACAAGATGAATTTTTCGTTGACGGTAACTACCATAATGCGATCAGAATGTGTATTTTCCAGCATCAATACTTAGAAATGAAATAATAGTCTTTTTGAGCGGGAAGCTTTTTTTGCGATTTACTAACAAAATATCCAATTGTACAATTCATATTTTATGAATTTTGGATGGTGATTCATAATTTGTCACTGTTTGTATAGTGAGGCCATTTTGTCATAATGTATTGGTATGCCGATTTTTCTTATGTGGGCAGCGGGTGAAAGTTGGCGCTTTTTGTCGATGGGTCTTTATCTTGTGTCGAATCGCCGATATATTCAAAAAATCGCCGATATATGATAAAGGAGTGGCTGAGATGATTGTGAAAGAGCGGAAAATACCAATTTATCTTCGGCAGTTAGAGGCTTTATTCAGAAGAGTACCTGTTGATCATCCGAAAAGGAATGCTATTTCTAAAAATTTGGCCAAACATAAGGCGGGATATAAAGGTGAACAGGCCATTGATTATCCACTAAGCTTTTTGCCAAATAAAGAGTACAGCATTTTACATGATATAAGATTGTTTGATCAGGATCATTATTTTCAAATGGATACCCTTATCCTTTCCTCACGATTTATCCTCTTGCTAGAAATTAAAAATATAGCAGGTACACTACTGTTTGACTCTGAATTTAGTCAACTTATTCGTATATCTGAACAAAAGTCAGAAGGATTCCCAGATCCTATTTTGCAAATGAAGAGACAAGAAAGACAACTTCAAAAATGGTTACACTTATATGGATTTTTAGCCCTCCCAATTGAATCCTTCGTTGTCATTAGTACGCCACGTACAATTATTAAGACTTCTTCCCATGATCAAGATTTTTCCAAAAACGTTATTCATAGTGCAAATCTGCCAAATAAAATTGAGGATTTGGAACGTATGCATGTAGAGATTCTATCATCTAAAGATATACAAGAACTGGCGCTTCAAATGATGATGAATCATTCCCCATTACAGCGAAACGTCCTTGAGCAATACCATGTTACGAAACATGAATTATTAAAAGGAGTGCACTGCCCAGTGTGTTCCTACCTTCCGACAATGAAGGTGAAAAATGGATGGCATTGTTTGAATTGTAACAGTGTTTCTAAGTTTGCGCACAAGGATGCGTTGCAAGATTATGCACTCCTTCTTGGAACGACTGTTACGAATCAGGGGTTAAAAGAATTTCTTCACATTACATCAAGCTCAGTAATAAAAAGGTTAGTTCATGCAATGAACTTGCCTTACAAAGGCGAGAAGAAAGGAAGGAAGTATGATTTAACAGGGATAATTCAGTAATCGTTGTTTGGATTTTGACTTTTCTCGTCGAAGCGCCGATATATTGTCCACCGCATACATCGATAATGATAGAATAGAAGAAAAATGACAGGGATTTTAGGGGGAGCAGTGTTTGCGAAATAAGAAATTGTATTCTAAGTTATATAGTAATGTTGTACTAGCAGGAGGAGCGCTATTACTTTTTACACTTCCTGTTCAAGCGGCGGATAATCCTCCTGCGACTAGCGTACAAGAGAATCAAATTGTGGCATGGACGACAGGGAATTCTATTTGGACACTTCCTTATGGATTAGCGGGTGCGAATTATGTAGGATCTACGAATGACTATGTAGGTCGAGATATTCAATTGGTTCAGAAGATGACAGTGAATAATGTAGTATGGTATCAATTTCGGATAGATGGCCAAGTGATCGGTTGGCTTGATAGCAGGGCGTTAAGCGGTTTGCAAAATGTCCAAACAATGAATCAAACTGCTGTGATGGGGGCAACGGGAACTAATGGTGTATGGTCAATGCCTTACGGTGTAGCGGGTGCGAATTATGTAGGTTCAACGGATCTTTACACTTACCGAGATATTCAATTAGTAGAAAGCGCTACATATGGCGGTGTGCAGTGGTATAAATTTAGTGTAGGTGGCAAAGTCATCGGCTGGATCGATCGCAATGCGTTAGATAATGCTGGAGAAGTGCAGGCTGCCAATTTTACAATTACAATCGGAAGAAGCTATAACAATGGGATATGGACAGTACCTTATGGCATTGCAGGTGCTCAGTATGTTGGAAGTACCAATGATTATGCTTATCAAACGGTTCAAGTGGTGAAGACTGTAAAAAGAGGGAATGTAACTTGGTACCAAGTGATGAAAGATGGGAAGTTGTTAGGCTGGGTCGATGGAGAGAAGGCAGCGTCAAGTTTAACTAATGTAAAAGATGAAAATTATGCTGCTGTAATTGGCTTTTCCGCGAAAGGAGACGGAATATGGAGTGCTCCTTACGGTGAATACGGTGCAAGTTGGGTTGATTCTACTAATCGTTATAGCTATCAAAACGTCCAAGTTGTACAAAGCGCTACGAAAGGAACTGTGACGTGGAATAAAATTATGGCAGAAAACAAAGTATTAGGTTGGGTAGATGCGCACGTCTTTACGAAAACGGTATCGAATATAAAAGATGAAAATCGAATCGCACTTATTGGAGATACAGATGGTAATGGAGTATGGAGTACGCCTTATGGTGAAAATGGTGCATCCTATGTTGGCTCTGCAAGTAATTATGATAGTCGTCCGCTTCAGATTATTCGCAGCCTAGATAAAGATGGGGTACGTTGGTACTACTTTAAAGTAGATGGTCATGAAGAAGGCTGGATTGATGGAAAGGCAATTTCTAGTGCAACGAATATTCAAGCATTAAACAAAACCGGGCATGTAACCAATGCAGCGGGTAATGCAGTTTGGACGAAGCCTTATGGAATGCAGCATGCGAATTATGTTGGTTCTGCGGCAGATTTTGCGAATCAAAACTTGAATTTGTTACAATCTGCAACTTATAACGGAGTGACATGGTATCAATTTAAACAAAACGGCCGAACTGGTTGGATTGATAGCCGAGCGGTTAGTTTAGGTGAGGTCACACTTGCAGATCAGTTCCGGACAATTGGTGATAATAATCAATTAATTGTTGTTACGGCAAATAGTTACGGAACGAACTTAGCACGCATTCGTACGTTTGAACGTGTAAATGGTACTTGGAAGCAGCTGTTAGATATGAATGGGTATATTGGCCGCGATGGATTTGCATCAAAAATGAGTGAGAATGTCGTGCAGTCGCCGCGAGGGAAATATTCGATTGGTACCGCATTTGGTCGTTATGGCAATCCGGGTACAAAATTGCCATTCCGCCAAATTACGCCTGATGACGTTTGGGTTGATGATTCGAACAGTGCTCTTTACAACACGTGGCAGTCTCGCAGTGCGACGAAGGGACAATGGAGAAGTGCTGAAAATATGGACATATCTGCTTATAATTACGGATTTGTTATTAACTATAATACGGATAGAACTCCAGGAGCAGGAAGCGCAATCTTCTTCCATGTTTCTGATATGTATACACATGGCTGTACTGGCACGGATCAGCAAGACGTTATTTCTATTTTGAAGTGGCTAGATCCAGCTAAAAATCCAGTGATCATTCAAAGTCCTGAATCTGAGCTGGGGAATTATTAAAGAGAAAGAAAAGGATAGATACAAGCAGTTACATACTGCCTGTTCTATCCTTTTTTTATAGTGAAAAATATCCTATTTTAGGGAATGCTAATACAAGCTGTGCTAGCAATTATCGGGTTTTATAAAGTGAAACTTTAATCAGTGGGGTTTTCTTCATCCCCCACTGATTATCAGCTCTCACCAATCGGGCGCATGCCAGCAGTTTATCTCCCACCTAACTTCTTTACTTTCGCTGAATTTTGAGGTGGGAGTATTACTGCCCACGAATAGCGGGATAAATTAGCAAAAAGCATCTAGGAGGAAGACAATATGCATGAAATTATAATGTCAACTTTAGCAGGATTAATCGTAGGGGTAATCTTTACGTTATTAAAGCTCCCAATTCCTGCACCGCCCGTTTTCTCTGCAATTATGGGGATCGTTGGGGTATGGGCAGGAATGAAGATCGTTCAATTCTTTTGGAGTTAACAAAAAGGAAGCGGATTTCGGCTTCCTTTTTTTGTTATGCTTAGGTAGGGTTGTCAATAAAAGAAGACTATGGCAGTATAGAAAAGTATAAATATCGAGTGGAGGAACTAAACTGATGTCAAATTTACCAAATTGCCCAAAGTGTAATTCAGAATACACTTACGAAGATGGAGTTCTGTTTGTTTGCCCAGAATGTGCGCATGAGTGGGCGTTAGAAGCGGGAAATAACGAAGATGAAAAAGTAATTAAAGATGCAAATGGAAATGTGTTACAAGATGGTGATTCTGTAACAGTAATTAAAGATTTAAAAGTAAAAGGAACTTCATTAGTTGTAAAAATCGGTACGAAAGTAAAAAATATTCGTTTAGTTGATGGCGATCATGATATTGATTGTAAAATCGATGGTTTCGGACCGATGAAACTAAAATCTGAATTTGTGAAAAAAGCATAAAGTATGGATAGAAATTAAAAAGGATTACCTTGTATATTTATAAGAGGTAATCCTTTTTAATCTGTTTTCTTTTTTCTAAACATCGAATTCTAACTCCTTTAGGCGATTACATGAAAATTTGTTGAACGACTTTGACTAAACCAGCGATACAAGATAATAATACAAAGCCGCCTAAGCAAGAACAAGTAACGATTTGGGTAAATAATAAATCTTGATTTTCATTCATCAGAATCCGCTCCTTTGTCATATTCTCTAGCTTTAGCATACATGGAATGAAGAAACGGAAACATCGAATTGCCTAACAAGATTCTTACAATATTGTAAGAATTCTTATGTTTTATGATAGGAGGCTAAGAGTATGAAATTAAAGCCCGTTTTATGGATTGGACTCGTTGTTTTTATCTTTATAGTTAACTTACTCGTTCGGTATATTCATACAGGAGTAATTACAAATAATCGTATTTTAGGATCACAAGGATATACGATCGCTTTTAGTCTTGTTTATTTTATCAGCTTCCTATTAAAGAAAAAGTAAACATTATAATTCCTTCAAAAATAAAATAAACTTCTCCAAACTTTGTGACCTTTGCTTTCCACGTTTCATAATAAAATCAATCTTCATTTTGTGTTGTAATTTCTGATGATGAATGGCTTTCGTTCTTTCTATCACATCTGCTGGTAGAATGCTTATTCCAAGCCCGGCATGAACTGCTTGGAGCATGGATTCAAGTGAATCGAATTCCATTATAGCTGGTTGAATCCAATTCTGTTTCTCGGCGAAATCAAATAGTTTATTTCTATATATACAACTTGGATCGCTATTTACAAGTAGCGTTGGCTGCTGTTGTTCATTTGAAGAAATCAGTACGATGTCTTCAAAATAATGATAAGCACTTTCGAATTGGGAATCGTTGTATGGAGTGCTTATGAAAATTCCATCAGCCTCTCCGTAGGCAAGCATTTCTTGTAATTGAAGTTTATTAGCCGTTTTTACCTTTACATTTATGTTGTGATTAGACTGTAAAAAAGAAGCAAGCAGTCGTGGAACTTTTACAGCGGAAATGGTTTGCGGTGCTCCGATAATTAAAGATTCTCGCCATCTTTTAGGGTTTAGTTTTGATTTTGCTTCGTCCATTAACATCATAATTTGGTTTGTATAATTCAACAAAATTTTTCCGTCTTCAGTCAATGTTACGCCTCTATTATTACGCTCCAGTAATTTGACACCTAGTTCTTCTTCTAAGCTTTTTATGCGCTGGCTAATATTTGGCTGCACATATCCGAGTTTTTCGGCGGCCCTAGAGATAGATTGTAATTCGGCAACATGTTTAAAAATCCATAAGTCATGACTTTCCAAAATTAATCCCTCCACTGATATCATTTGAAATGATATCAACCTCATTATTCAGTATTATACCTTTTGTAAGAGCAAGGATACAATGAGTGGTAAAGTGAAACTTCCATCAGTGGGGAGCTTACTGTCCGCGAATAGCTGGATAACAAATATGATAAGAAGAGGAGAAGGGACAATGGAGCTAAAAGGTAAAGTAGTCATAATAACAGGCGGCGGTACTGGTATCGGAAGAGCGACGGCTTTGAAGCTAGCAGATGCAGGGGCGAAAGTTGTCATCAATTACAGCCGTTCGGAAAAAGAAGCGGTAGAAACAAGGGACGAAATTGTAAAGCGCGGAGGTACAGCTCTCGTTTTAAAAGCTGATGTTGCAATAGGGACAGAAGTAGAAGACATGGTCTTACAAACTGTGAAATCTTTTGGTGCGGTAGATGCTTTAGTAAACAATGCGAGTATAACAGCACAAATACCGATGGATGATTTGCAGTCTGTAACAGATGAAGTGTGGGATTCTCTTTTCAATGTAAATGTGAAAGGGATGTTTCATTGCATAAAGGCTGTTGTTCCTTATATGAAGAAGCAAGGGGCAGGTGCAATTGTGAATATAGGAAGCGTTGCTGGAATAACTGGGCTAGGTTCGTCTGTTCCGTATGCAGTAACAAAAGGGGCTATTCATACGATGACAAAATCGTTAGCTATTTCACTCGCGCCTCAGATTAGAGTAAATAGTATCGCCCCTGGTGCAGTTCATACAAGATGGTGGGCAAATCATGAAGAGAAGATGCAAGAACTTGCCGGGAACATACCACTGCAAAGAATTTCAACGCCTGATGAAATTGCTGAGGTGATTTTGTTTCAATTGACGCAAGAATCGATTACGGGACAGATATTTACAATTGATAATGGACAGACGCTTTGAAGTTGTAGGAATTGATGTTGGCATGAACTTTGTTGCCACTTTGTATGATTCAGATGATTGCACTTTTTTCATTTTGGAAGAATGAATCGGTAGCGTAAAGCAGTAGATAAAGGGAATTCTTATAGGGGAGGTTTCTTAAGAAAAAATTAAGAAACCTCCCCATTATTTGTTAAGAAATGCAATTTATACTGAGACCTATACAATACCGATGAAACGAGGTGGGGTTTCATGCAACTTATTACATTTTTAGCTGAGTTTATCAAGCATCCTAAACACATTGGAGCGATTGCACCGAGTTCGAAACTATTAGCGAAAAAAATGGTGGATGCAATTCATTTTGAAGATGCAAGGTACATTGTGGAATTAGGGCCAGGTACAGGGGTTTTTACAAGAGAAATTATGAAGCGAAAACGGAAACACACCACGTTTATTCTGATTGAAATTAATGAAGTTTTTGTGAGGGATTTGCAGAAGCAGTTTGGGAATGATCCAAATGTTTTCGTTATCCACGGATCGGCTGAAAATATACAAACGTACATGAGAGAGCTACAGATAGACAAGGTCGATTATGTATTATCCGGTTTACCATTTACCTCGTTACCGATGGAAGTATCATCACGTATTTTAAGCAATGTGATGAATGTGTTACAAGAACAAGGTGAGTTTATCACATTTCAATATTCGCTCACCCGGAAATCGTTTATACAAACTTTTTTTCCGAAAGTATCTGTTACAAAGGTTTGGTTTAATTTCCCGCCAGCTTATGTGCTAGATTGTAGAAAAGAAGTAGGGAGTGCTGTTAAGTATGGAGTTACATGAGTTGTTATCATATATTCAGCATTACGGTTACGGTGCTTTGTTTTTTTGTTTATGGTTAGGGATTGTTGGTATGCCGCTCCCTGATGAAATGATCGTGATGAGCGGCGGATTGGTTTCATCCATGCATATATTAATGCCAATTCCAGCCTTTCTGTTAACGTATTTCGGCGTTGTATCAGGACTTTCTTTAGGGTATATCCTTGGAAAGACAGTAGGTTCGAAAGTTCTGGATGCATTGATGAAAAAGAAGAAGGCAAAGTATCTTTGGAAGTCACAAGCATTGCTTGATCGATATGGACATTATGCATTAGTAATCAGCTATTTTATACCAGTAGTAAGACATATCGTTCCTTATTTAGTTGGAATCAACAATATGTCATTTAAAACGTATGCTTTATATTCATATATGACAGGGTTTGTTTGGACGTTATGCTATTTTATGCTCGGGTATATGTTTGGAGGCAATATCAATTACATTGTAGAACTCACAACGAAGTATGGTTTCATTTTTGGGAGTGTTCTTATGTTAATATTCGGTGTGTACTACATAGGCAGAGAGAATAAAGGATAATGTAACAAAATCTCAAATTTATTTGTTAAAATATTCCTATAATAGATTGATAATGTTGGAGGAGAGATTGTGAGTCAAGAAACAATACTTGTCGTAGATGATGAAAAAGAAATTCGTGATTTGATTGCGATTTATTTGAAGAATGAAGGATATGAAGTGTTGCAAGCTGGGGATGGTGCAGAGGGGGTAGAAATATTACAAAAGCAGCAAGTACATTTAGTTGTATTAGATATTATGATGCCGAAACTAGATGGTATTCATATGTGTATGAAAGTAAGAGAAATAGCTGAGATGCCAATTATTATGTTATCGGCTAAAACGCAAGACATGGACAAAATTTTAGGGCTAACAACCGGAGCGGATGATTATGTAACGAAACCTTTTAATCCATTAGAATTGATTGCGCGAATTAAGTCACAGCTTCGTAGGTATATGAAAATGAGCGGCGGCTTTATCCAAAATGAAAATGAAATTGAAATTGGTGATATGAAAATAAATGTTGCGACGCATGAAGTGATTGTGGGGCATGATGAAGTGAAACTGACACCGAGGGAATTCTCTATTTTAGAGTTACTGGCGAGAAATCGCGGGATGGTATTTAGTGCGGATCAAATTTATGAACGCATTTGGAAAGAACATTCCTTTCAATCTGATAATACTGTCATGGTACATATTCGGAAAATTCGCGAGAAGACAGAAGAAAACCCAAGGAAACCTCGGTATATAAAAACAGTGTGGGGAGTGGGATATAAGATTGAGAAAGATAGTTAAAAACATATTCAGGCCGATTGGTTGGATGGTTCGAACTTTAAAAAAAATAATATATAAAATTGTAAGAGGAGTACAACAAAGTATACGTGTACAACTAATGGTTACGTTTGCTTTTTGTATTTTACTTGGCGTGATAGGAGGATGGGCCTCGTCCCCATTTTTTCAAGGTGTCAATAAAAATGCTGTAATTGATTATTCGTCAGGTATGCGAGGAATAGATACAACCGCAGAAAGACTTGTTGGGGTTATTACAAGAGAGGGTGCTTTAATTAACGTACAAGAAATTCTTGAATGGCCAGAGTATCAGAGAACATTGAAAGTTTTAATTGTAGATGAGGATGGAAAAGTTGTCTATAAGACAAAAGGGGCTCAGGAAGAACAGATTAATCTTCATAGTACCATTCGTAATATCATGAGCTTTAAAATAAATCGCTCTAGTTATGAAGATCAAGATATAATACATGAAAGTAAGCGTAAAGAATTTACAACTTTTTATCCTGTTACAATTCAAGAGAAAAACATGTATTTAATTGCAAGTGGTATACCACAAGGAGATATTATAGAAGTTCAGAATGATAGCCCATTTCCACTTTTTGTTGGTTTTGTTGTTTTTTTAGCTTCTTTCTTTTATATAACGAAGCGAAAGATGAAGCAAATTGAAGCAATGGCAGAAGGCGTGAAAGAGATTGCAAAGGGAAACTTAGCATATCGGATTGAAAAAAAGGGTAAAGATGAAATGGCTTTATTAACAGAGAATATTAATCATATGGCAGAAGAGCTTATGGTGAATATTGAAAAAGAACGAAAAATTGAAAAGCAAAAAAATGAATTAATTACCAATGTATCGCATGATTTACGAACACCACTTACTTCGATTATGGGATACTTGCGTTTATTACGTGATGCCAAATATGAAAATAGAGAACAATACGATGAGTATATAAAAATTGCCTTTTCAAAGTCAGAGCAGTTAAAGAACTTAATAGAAGATTTATTTGAATACACAAAGTTAAAAAATGAAAAAATTATGTTAGAAAAACAAGAAGTGTGCGTAAACGAACTTCTTGATCAATTAATTGAAGAACTTGTACCGCAAGCAGAGGAACATGGTCTTTCCTTTGTGAAAGAATTTCCCGAAGATCGTTTATACGCTTCCTTGGATTCAGAAAAAATGGTCCGCGTGTTTGATAATTTATTAATGAATGCCATTAAGTATAGTAAAGATGAGGGAGAAATTATCGTTTCGTTTCAAAGAGAGCGACGTAACATTCGCATTTCTATTGCAAACGAAAGTGAAGAGTTTACAAAAGAGGAGTTAGAGAACTTGTTTGAACGCTTCTATAAAAAAGATCAATCAAGAAGTCGAGTGTCAGAAGGCTCAGGGCTTGGACTTGCGATTGCGAAAAGCATTGTGGAACTAGAAGGCGGAGAAATTCGGGCGGAATATGAGAACGGGGTAGTTCAGTTTATTATTGTATTGCCGGTTGTGGTGGAGTGACGTTTTATGAAGAATGTAGCAATTATTAGAAATATATGGATTTTGGTAATGATTTGTAAAACTATGTAATGGTATTATATGGGTAATACTACTTAAAGTAAGGGGAAATGGTAATGGGAATGTTCACAGCGGTTGCAATAACTAGTTCGATTTTGTTTTTAGCTTGGGCTGTAGGGAACCGAGAAAAGGGGCAGCAACAATAATATTAGGTAATCATAAGGATGAAAAAAGATAGGAGAATTAGAGATGAGCCAGACTGAAAACATCTTTAAAAAAAGTTTGATTTCAGCTATTTTTAGTTCTGTATGTTTGGTAATCGCGGTATTTCTCGTATACTCTTTTGTTAAACATCCACTACCGAATTTATTACTATTAAGTGTTGTATCTTTTCCGTGTTTTCATTTAGCGAGGATAACCCGTTATAAAATTCAACAAAATCGTGGTAAGTAGCCCTTCGCGAAGTAGGGGGCTACTTTACAACATTTCACTAAAAAGAAAAAGCACCTCAATCTCCAATGAGGTGCTCCTACTTTACTATTTACACACGTACAGCTGTACCGCTTACGGCAACCATTAACATTCCGTCACGAACAACTTCGTAGTCTACATCGATACCAACGATTGCATTTGCACCTTTTTGCGTAGCAAGTTGTTTCATTTCTTCCATCGCGATGTCACGCGCTTCTTTTAATTTACTTTCGTATGCACCAGCACGGCCACCTACAACGTCACGAACAGAAGCGAAGAGATCACGTACGATATTTGCACCCATAATTGCTTCGCCGTTTACGATGTCTACATACTCAATAATTTCTTTTCCTTGAATTGTATTAGTTGTTGTTACGATCATTATCAACACGCTCCTATAATCTCTGAAAGTTTATTGTTGTTTCTTATGCTCTCATTATTACATGGAAACAGTAAAGCAACTATCTTATAACCTTACATAAAGATGACACTTTTGTAATGTTTCATAAGTCATAGTTCGAAATACCTTTTTTAGATCGCTTGACTTCTAATTTGCATGTAACTATAATGGTTACAACGTAGCGGTGATAAATATGAAAATTAGTAGTCGCTTTACAATTGCTGTGCATATTTTTTTGCTATACATGTAACTTATATAGTTACAACTTATGAATAAACGAAAAAGTGAGGGAATATATATGACTGTCAAAATTAAAGCGTATTCTGATTTTATATGTCCATTTTGTTTTTTAGGAAAAGGTCCTTTGGATGAGATTGTAAAGGAAAAAGATGTAGAAGTAGAGTGGGTGCCATTTGAATTACGTCCAAGTCCATATCCGAAAATTGATCCATGGAAAGAGCCTGACAAGTTAGGTTCATGGGATTCGTTCATTGCTCCTACCGCAAAAAAATTAGGAGTGGAAATGCGTTTACCTCGCATCTCTCCGCATCCATATACAAATCTTGCTTTTGAGGGATACCACTTTGCGAAGGAACATGGAAAAGGAAATGCGTTTCACGATAGAGTGTTTGCTGCCTTTTTCCAAGAGGAACAAAATATTGGAGACATTGAAGTATTAACAAAATTGGCAGATGAAGTTGGGCTGCCTAAGGATGCATTTAAAGAAGTGCTAGTATCAAGAAAATATAAAGGTGTACAAGAAGAAGCGTTGCGACATGCTTATGAAGAAGCACAAATTATGGCTGTTCCAACATTCGTTATTGGTGATGAAGTGATTCAAGGGTTAGCGAGCAAAGAAAGATTAGCAAAAGCAATTGATCAAGAGCTAGCAAAGAGTAAGGAAAATGAGTTAGATGGAATGCAATGTAATGTAGATGGATATTGTTAATAATAGATTTGGTGTATGACCAACATATAAAATATTATATTGGAGGGATGAAACATGTCAGTTACTACAAAAAATTTTAAAGATGCTATTATGAACCGCCGCTCTATTCGTAAAGTGAAAAAGAACGAAAGCATTACGAAAGAAAGAATAAGTGACGTTTTAAAAACAGCTTTATACGCACCATCAGCTTTTAACATGCAAAGTGGCCGCCTCGTTGTATTAATGGATGCAGAGCATGAAAAGTTTTGGAATATCGTAAAAGAAACGCTTCGGTCCCTCGTTCCAGCAGAAAATTTTGAGGCTACTGCAGCAAGACTGCAAGGATTCCGTGATGGGGTAGGGACAGTGTTATTCTTTGAAAATCAAGAAACTGTGAAGACGATGCAAGAAAACGCACCATTATATAAAGAGCAATTTCCATTTTGGTCTCATCAAGGAAGTGCAATGCTGCAATATGCAACATGGATGGCTTTATCTGCAGAAGGAATCGGAGCGTCCCTGCAACACTACAATCCAATTGTTGACGAAGAAGTAAAACAAACTTGGAACATTCCAGCAGAGTGGAGCCTAGTAGCCCAAATGCCATTTGGTGAACCAGATGAGCAGCCGGGTGAAAGAACGTTTTTAGCTTATGAAGATGTAGTGAAATTTTATTAAGAAGAGCAAATGATTTTAACTTAAAAACAGGAGTATGACTATATTTAAAGAAAAAACGTCTCAAAAATTAGAGGCGTTTTTTTATATTTATATAATGTTTAAAAATTTGATTACATTATTGTTTGTTCAATATTATATGGGAGTTTGGATAGTTAATGTGATAAAATAATCTTGCTTCCTTATGAAATAAGGAATATTTATCGATTGATAATACAGAATATTTTTAATTATTTTTTATTTATTACAGGGAGGGGAATTCACAGTATATTTTTTTATAAACATTTATTTTAATATAAAAAGGAGTTATTCATTTGAAGAAGATATTTAAAGTGCTTTTATGGTTAGTAGCATTAGCGGTAGGTAGTGTAGCTATATTTTTAGCTTATATTATGATTACGGATGAGAAACCTGTTAGTGTTCAGAAATTAAATGTAGAAAATAAGAATGACAAGGTTTTAAAACAGGGAGATACATTTACAGCGACGACTTTTAACATAGGCTATGCTGGTTTGGATAAAGATCAAGACTTTTTTATGGATGGGGGAAAAGGCTCTCGTTCTAGTAGTAAAGAACAAACAGAAAAGAATCTTAACAACATGCTATCCTTTTTGCAAAAACAAAATTCTGATTTCTTCTTATTGCAAGAGGTAGATACAAAATCATCAAGATCGTTTGATGTGAATGAATATGACGTATTTAAGAATGGTTTGAAACACTATGAATCTTCTTTCGGATATAATTATCATGCACAGTGGGTACCCGTTCCGATTACTAATCCGATGGGATATACGAATTCAGGAATGAGTTCGTTTTCTAAGTATAAGATTGATGCAGCAACAAGGTTTCAACTGCCGGGGAGAGAGCCTTGGCCAAAACAATTATTTGATTTAGACCGAGCAATCGTTGAACATAAAATTCCTGTGAGTAATGGAAAGTATTTAAGACTCGTCAATCTTCATTTATCTGCTTATGATAAAGGCGGAAAAATAAGAAGACAACAAGTTGATTATTTGAAAGAGTATATGAACAAACACTATAAAAACGGTGACTATGTGGTACTTGGCGGTGATTGGAATCAACTAGTCTCTGATGTACAGCTAAAAGATCCGAAGTTTCAAAAATCATGGCCTGAATGGTTAGTACAATTGCCAAAAGATTTTACAGACGGTGGGTTCCAGTGGGCAGTAGACCCTACTGTTTGGACCGTTCGCGATGATGTGAAGAAGTATGTAGAAGGCGAGAATTTCGTTACAATTATTGATGGGTTTTTAGTTTCACCAAATGTAGAAATCGTAAATGTACATGGAAATGATCTGAAGTTTGAAAATAGCGATCATAATCCGGTGAGTGCGGTGTTTAAGTTAAAATAGGGTAACTACTCAGTGCCTCCATGAAAAACCGATAGAAAAGCATCTTTTTAAATGGTCTAGGAGGAACTGGCTATGTATAGTAGCGGTCAGGGCTTTTTCCTGCCACGCGCAAAGTTTTAAAACAAAATAAGGCAGCGAGGCGCATTGCCATTTTTATCTTTATGGCAGCAATCTATGTGCTGAAAACTTCTAAATGAAATGTATGGCTGAGTAGTTACAAAATAAGCCTTAGTTGGAAAGGAAAGCTTCCAAGTGAAAGCGACGTCGCGTATGCGTATAAACGTCTAGAAATAATTATAGAGAAATAGATGATAGACTTGTCTTAAAAACGTCTCAAGGTTTATTGGGACGTTTTTTTATGGGAAAAATATAAATTTTTGAAACCAAAACATTCCATATTCTATCTAATAAGTGGAAGGAGGGATAAGATGGATGAAATAAAGTTAGTGAAAAAAGCGAAAAAGGGTGATGATGCCGCGTTTGAGCAGCTCATTAGCCTTCATCAGGATCAGTTATATCGCACAGCTTATATGTATGTGCAAAATAAAGAAGATGCCCTAGATATCGTACAAGAAACAGTTTATAAAGCGTACGTATCTTTAGAGCAATTACAGAAGCCCAACTTTTTTCTGACGTGGTTGACGCGTATTTTAATACATAATGCTTATCAAGTGTTAAATGAGAAGAAGAAGGTGCAACAATTAGAGGATCGTAGGGAATACAAGGACGTACGAAACATTGCAAACGGAATTGAGCAAAACATTGACTTACAAGTAGCAATTGGAAAACTCGATGAAAATTATCAAACGGTTATTATTTTACATTATTATTATGATTTTTCGATAAACCAAATTGCGTGGCATATGAATGTGCCTGAAGGAACTGTCAAAACGTATTTGCACCGAGCGAGAAAGTCGTTAAAGAAATTATTAGGAGGGAGTGATGAGAATTGGATAAGCAGTGGTTTAATGATGAAATAAACAAAATCGAAGTTCCGCGGGAAGACTTACAGATCGCGATAAAAAAAGGTATGAATAGAGCAAAGCAAGAAAAACCGGTAAAAAGAAAATATAAACGAAGAACGATTGCATGGTTAGCTGCTGCATCTGTATGTATAGGTGTGCTAGGTTCAGGTTTTGTGTTCCCGCAAATGAATCGCGTATTAGCGGAAGTTCCGCTTATAGGGAAAGTGTATGATTATTTTCATGATACGATGGGACAAGATCTCACAGAAAGTAAACTTGTAACAGAGTTGAATCAACAAGCAGTAAGCAATGGTGTTAGTGTAACGATGCAAAGTGTGTATTACGATGGCGGACGGATTAGTGTCGTATTTAAAGTGGATAATCCTAAAAAAGTAAGGATAGGAAAGACTTTTGCTAATGAGTTTGATTACGATTTTAAACTTGTTGATGGGAGTCGGAAATGGCAGAGTTCCGCTTCATGGATTGGGAGGAGAACGGAAAATGGTTGGCTTGGTAATATCCGTATTAATTATCCAGAAAAAGAATTACCACCAAACACAACATTACCAATCACCATTACATCTATTGGCGAAACGAAAGGGTTCTGGAAATTTGATGTCCCTGTGAAGCAATTAGAGAATAAAAAGATTAACCCGCAGCAGTCCATTAGCAGTGAGGATCAGCAGCATACAGTTAACTTTGAAAATATTACAATCGGTAAAGGAGCAACAACGATTGATTACAAAGCGATTTATCCGTTTGTAGGAGAGAATGACTTAGCGTTAATCGACAAAGTAACAGATGACAAAGGAAAAGAAATTCATTTGTCCAGTTCAGGAATTGAGCTTGGCAGAGAAAAAGTGGGCGATCATGTAGAATCTGAAGGACGCTCTATCTTCGGGAAAATTCCTGATAGTGCGGAATTTATTACGATGTATCCTGCTGTCCGATTGTCCGAAAAACCAGCGATTGTGAAGCTAGATGAAAAAACACCATTTGAAATAAAGAGTACGCGTAGTGATTTCAAAATAATCATTAATAAAATTCAGCATAAAAAGCAGCGACTAATTGTGGATTACAAACTTCAAAATGTGGATACAAAACATATATCTATGGATGAGTTAGTTAATCGTGGTGAAGTTATGAACCTCAAGGGTTCTGAGTATATAGATAAGGAATTTGCACCGATTGGTCATGTAGTAAAAGGAAGCACTGTGAAAGTATTAGATAAGAAGAAACTCCAATTTCAAGCAACGTTCCAATTGGACGGAGAATATGGCGTAAAGAATTTCAGCCTAAAGGATTATGTACTAGAAGTGGAGATGTCACCGTATCATCCTGAAAAAACATTACCGCCTGTTAAGATTAAAGTAAAATAATATCTCATGATTTTATCTGTCCTTGGTTATAGTAACAAAAGAACGATAACCAAGGAGGCTACAACAGTGGATAACAGTAGTAATTTTGTAGAGAAATTGCACGATACACAAGAGAAAGCAGAACGTAATAAAAAGCGCCAAGGTAACGGAAATCCAGGTAAAAAGAAGCCGAATAAAACGCATAAATAAGAGATAAGAAAACCCATCTTCTGTATTGAAGATGGGTTTTCAAATTTTTAGTGCGTTGCATTTGTTTTTTTTCGGCGAATGTATAGAAAAGCCAAAGCTGTAAGAACCACTAACGCAATTAATAAAATCAAGCCATAGCGGTGAATGGAGTGGCTAATGAGATGCCAATCTTTCCCGAATACGAATCCTAATTGAATGAAGGTAAAGCTCCATATGAATGCTCCTAAATAAGCGTAAAGGCAAAATGTTCGAATGCGCAGGCGAGAAATACCGGTTAAATAGGCAGTAACGTGTCGCACTCCTGGGATGAAATAGCCAAAAATCAGTAAAGTGGGACCGATTTTTTGAAAGAGCGTTTGTGTCCGGGCAATTTTGCTTTCTGTAATGTGCATTTTAGGGCCGAATTTCTTTAAGAAGGGAAGCCCGAGTCTTTTTCCTAATATGTAACTAAGCGAGATTCCAACTACAGAGCCAAACCATGCGCTTAATAAGGCGATAAAGAAGTTCATTTTCCCTTGATATATATAATATCCTACAAAAGTTAATAGCGTTTCATCTGGTATCGGTAATCCGATAATTCCTCCCACTAACGCCATGATTAGTCCGAAATATCCATAATGTGATATGACATAATTTAAGTGCTGTTCTATTTGTGATCACCATCCATTACTATGTATTCTTTTTAGTTTCACCCAATTATATGTACTCATTACTATACGGAATGATTTACTTTGTATGAGAAAGCATGCATAAAAACGTCTCGCAATTAAATACTAAAGATATTAAATTTGTTATTTTCCTTATACAATCTAAAGAGGAGTTGTAAGCATGATTTTAAAACAACCATATAAGTTGTGGATTGCCTTAGTGTGCGCGTTATTCATCATAACAAATCTCGTTTTTCCGCTTGAAAAGGCATTTGCAGAAGTAATGGATCATACGAAATATCAAATGGATTGGAGTTATAGTAAATCTTTAAAGAAACCAATTCGAACTGAGCTCATTAAAACAGCTGATGGAAAAATTGCCTTTTGTTTAAATGTGCATTTAAAATCGCCAAGTGGCCAGGATTTACCTGAAATAGGAAAAACGGATGTTGCAGTATATCGTGTATTACTTAATGGGTATCCACAAAAAAGTCCACAAGAACTCGGTGTATCGACTTGGGAAGAAGCGCATTATGCAACGCAGTTAGCTGTATGGGATGCTCTGAAGCAAATCGATATCAATGATTTAGAGCATCGCAATAAAAATGTAGGAAGAGCAGTGAAAGAAATTATTGCGAATGCACAGAAAAGTCAAGAAGTGCAAGAGATTACGATGAATGTGACTCCGACAGAAAAGCAAACAGCAACGTTAAAAAATGATTTCTTTGAAACCGATTTATATACAGTAGAAACAAATGCAAAAAAAGGTACGTATCAAGTGCAAGCAACGAATGCACCTGAAGGCGTAAAGTTTGTAAATGAAAATGGTGAAGCAAAAACACAGTTTAACGTAGGAGAAAAATTTCGTGTTTTAATTCCAAAAGCAACAAAAAAAGGCGAATTTAGTTTTAAAGTTGTTGCAAACCTTTCGAAGTTACAAGCCATTAAATATAAAGGTACCCCTGCAATCCAAGATGCAACAGTTCTTTTAGAGCGTGAAGAAGAAAAAGCGAGTCCTGATTTGTTAGTAAATTGGGAAGCGCCAACACCTTCTAAATATAAAAAATAATAACAAATCCCAACGCTTCGAGTTAGTATAAGCGTTGGGATTTTTAATTTCTAAAATTTTTTTAAAACGACGGACATAAAATCACATGTCCCTTCGAATAATATAACGAGGAAGGTTATAAACACATATATAAGAGGAGAAGAGGTAAATGATAGAAAAATATGAAAGCATTGCTGGAATCTTAAAGGTATTAGCACATCCTGTACGTTTATGCTTAGTTGAAACACTGCTTACAAAAGGCCCTACGAATGTAACGACAATGTATGAAAAATTAGGAATGCCTCAAAGTACGATTAGTCAACATTTAGCTAAGTTGAAAGCTGCTAAGATCGTCGCAGGTACTCGAAAAGGGTTAGAAATTTATTATGAAGTAGTAGATAGTCGTACGAAGATGATTGTAGCTAATATCATTTAAATGAAAATAATGGAGTTCTTATATTTTTTAACAGTCTAATATTGTATTGTAGGCTCTAAAATACAATATTAGACTGTTAACCGATTTATCGAGAGAAGAAATTTGATAACTACTTAGTCACTTTATGAAAAAGAGCAGAAAAGCATTTTACTGGCTATGTATAGGAGCGGTCAGAGTCTTTTCCTACCGCGCAGCGACTTATATAAAATCATATCAAAAAGCACAATTCGGATAGAGAGAATTGTGCTTTTTTAATGGATTATATTTCCGTGTTAGAAAATGTGACATAACGTTTTTTCTTGTAAGCGTTTGCAATTTAGAGTATTTTGAAGGAAAATGGAGAATTCGAGAGGTAATGTCATATGAAATTGTTGTTTTGTCGAAAATTGTTGATTTTTGAAGGGATTTAAATTACAATTGAATTTGTGTAAGGAAAAAGGGGGGGACAACATGATTAGCATTTTAGAAAAATTTGTTGGGGCAACGAATAATATTTTATGGACTTATGTAATTATTGCGATGTTAATTGGCTTAGGCCTTTATTTTTCTTTTAAACTTAAGTTTGTTCCAATTCGTCACCTAGGGGAAATGAAGCGTTTAATGACGGATGGATTGATAGGAAAAACGCGTAAAAAAGGCAGCGTTTCTTCTTTCCAAGCTTTCTGTATGAGTTCTGCAGTCTGCACGGGATCGGGAACTTAGCAGGGGTAGCACTAGCGATTTCCATGGGAGGTCCAGGTGCGGTATTTTTGATGTGGTTAATTGCGATTATTGGAGCACCTTCAAGTTTTGTAGAGAGCACATTAGCGCAAATTCCTAAAATTAAAGATGGCAGTGGGTTCCGTGGTGGTCCAGCTTATTATATGGAAAAAGGTTTAAATAAACGTTGGATGGGAGCATTATTCTCCATCTTAATTACAATTAGTTATGGACTAATTTTCAACTATGTACAAGCAAATACAGTTACAGTTGCTTGTAAGAATTAAGAATGCATTTGGGCTTGAGCGTTATATATAAGTCCAATTTAAAAATTCGGCATACGGAACAAGCATGATGGTGCAGTTGTTAGCTGTACGGTTACATGTGTATATGAGGCGAGTTTATTTATGTCGGAAAAATAAGATTATTTTATATGGATTAGGCTACTAAACTTTGATATGAGGTGATGATATGGAACAATTTTTGACGGGTCTATTAGGAGCAACAAATGACTTTCTATGGTCTAAATTGTTAATTATTATGCTTGTTACTGGCGGAATTTATTTCACATTTAAATCGAGATTTGTACAGTTTCGAATGTTAAAGGAAATGGTCCGTGTGTTAATGGAAGGAAAAGCTGGTTCTAAAGATGAAGTTTCCCCATTTCAAGCGTTCTGTATTGGTATGGCCGCTCGCGTTGGAACGGGAAATATCACAGGAATTGCGATTGCGATTGCATTAGGCGGTCCTGGAGCAGTATTTTGGATGTGGATTATTTCTATTATTAGCTCAGCATCCAGCTTTGTTGAAAGTACGTTAGCGCAAATATATAAAGTAAAAGATAAAAGTGGTTTCCGTGGCGGTCCGTCCTATTATATGGAAAAAGGATTAAACAAACGTTGGATGGGAGTATTATTCTCCATTTTAATTACGATCACTTTCGGTCTTGTATTCAATTCTGTCCAATCAAATACTGTTACAATTGCTTTTGAGAACGCATTTGGTACAGATCGTTTAACTTTAGGAATTATTATGGCTGTTGCTTTCGCTGGGATTATCTTTGGCGGTGTGCAGCGTATTGCAAAAATAGCTGAATACAAGGTGATGTTTCTAGCAGTTTTATACATTGGTATTGCATTATTTGTTATAGTTACAAACATAACAAAAATGCCGGAAGTTCTTTCTCTTATTGTTCAAAACGCATTTGGCTTTAAACAAATAGCAGGCGGTTCAATCGGTGCAGCGCTCATGCATGGGGTTAAACGTGGTTTATTCTCAAATGAAGCTGGTATGGGAAGTGCGCCAAACGTTGCCGCAACGGCAACAACAAGCCATCCGGTGAAACAAGGACTTATTCAAGCATTTGGCGTATTAACGGATACACTGATTGTCTGTACAAGCACAGCATTTATTATTTTACTTTCTGATGCATACAAACAACCAGAGCTAAATGGTATTGCACTTACACAAGCAGCATTAAGTGAACATGTCGGCTCTTGGGCATCAGGGTGTCTTGCTATCTTTATTTTCCTATTTGGATTCGGTGCGTTAATTGGTAACTATTATTACGGAGAAACAAATATTCGATTCTTAAACAATAGTAAAGTATGGTTGATGGTATACCGAATAAGTGTGTTATCCATGATTGTATTCGGTTCGGTTGCAAAGATCCAATTTGTATGGGATTTAGCGGATTTATTTATGGGCTTTATGGTTATCATAAATTTAATTGCGATTGCGTTTCTTGGTAAATTTGCATTTGCTGCACTTACAGACTATATGAAGCAGAAGAAAGAAGGAAAAGATCCTGTATTCCATGCAAGTTCTATTCCGGGATTGAAAAATGCAGAATGTTGGGAAGATCCAGTGATTGAAAAAGAAAAGCAAGTAGGATAGTAACGAGAAGGGACATAGAGGTGGGAGTCTATGTTCCTTTTTTCTGTATATTTTTCCCTTTAAAAAATATATTGCTTTTTAGAAAGATAACGCTTACAATCAATTTATGGATGAAACCAATTGATATCATTCTCATATTTCGCAATAATTATTCAGTATAGAATTCCGCTTAATGCAAACGCTTACTAATGTAGGTGGTAATTTAATTTTGAGGGAATTATTTTTTTAATCTAAATTGTCAGACGTCTATCGTTAGACGACTGGTACATCATGGTAGACTAGACTACAAAATGGAGGATTCAAGTATGAAATTTGTCATGTTTCTTGTCGGATTAATTGCTGTATTTATAATGGCATTTCTTGTAAGTAGTGATCGGAAAAAGATTAAATATAAGCCAATTGTTATTCTACTAGTTATTCAATTAGGATTATCATATTTCTTACTAAATACACAGATTGGGTACTATTTAATTAAAGGAATTTCTGACGGATTTACTGCAATTTTAAAATTTGCGGACGCTGGAATTAGCTTTGTATTTGGTGGGATGGTAAATAAAGGAGAATTCACATTTTTCCTTTCTGTATTACTTCCAATTATTTTCTTAGCGGTGTTAATTGGAATTCTGCAACATCTTAGAATTTTACCGATTATTATTAAAGCAATTGGATTTTTATTAAGTAAAGTAAATGGTTTAGGAAGATTAGAATCTTATAATGCAGTAGCAGCGGCAATTGTTGGCCAAGGTGAAGTTTTTATTACAGTAAAAGATCAACTAAGTAAGCTACCAAAAAATCGTTTATATACACTCTGTGCATCTTCTATGTCAACGGTTTCCATGTCAATCGTTGGTTCTTACATGAAAATGCTTGACCCTAAATATGTTGTAACAGCACTTGTTTTAAACTTATTTAGTGGATTTGTTATTATTCACATTTTAAATCCTTACGATGTAAGTGAAGAGGATGATATTTTAGAGTTACAAGAGGACAAGCATCAAACGTTCTTCGAAATGCTAGGCGAGTACATTATGTTAGGATTTTCAATTGCAGTTACAGTAGCAGCAATGTTAATCGGATTCATTGCATTGATGGCAGCAATTAACGGTCTATTTGATTCTGTGTTCGGTATTACATTCCAAACAATCTTAGGATATGTATTCTCACCATTAGCGTTCATCATGGGTATTCCAGCATCTGAGATGGTAACAGCTGGACAAATTATGGCAACAAAATTAGTAACAAACGAATTCGTTGCGATGCTTGATTTAGGAAAAGCAGCGAGTGGCTTATCAGCTCGTACAGTTGGTATCTTATCTGTATTCCTTGTATCATTTGCGAACTTCTCATCTATCGGAATTATCGCAGGTGCAACGAAGAGTATCGATGGAAAACAAGCAAATGTTGTATCTTCTTTCGGATTAAAACTTGTATACGGTGCAACATTAGTAAGTATTCTATCAGCGATTATCGTTGGGGTTATGCTATAAAAATAAGAAAAGCAATGAGCAGCGGGCTCATTGCTTTTTTTGTTGTGTACTCAGCTTAGCTGGGCACTGCTCATAAGAACCAAGTCGCCTGGTAGCTGACAGGCACTTGGGGGAGAAATTCTAAGATTGAAGCCCTGTGACAAAGTAACTTCTTACTAGAAGTGCGAGTGGATTTGCAGAGCGTAACATAAAGTGAAACTTGCCGCCTCGTCAAGAGCACTCTAGCTCGAGCCTGGAGTTAACAGGTGAAGAACACAGAAGATGTGAAGAACTCGGAAATGAAAGATTGAAGAATCCCTCGAGGTAAGGAGGGGGATGCCTCACATACAGTTTTCTACTGTCCGCCTAGGCACAGCGAACTGTTTTTTACCGTTTAAAAAGAAAGGATTACACTACACAAAATTGTAACAAAATAGACAGTATATTTAGAAATTTTAAAAGGTGCATGTTACTTTCTTGTCGAATAAGTTATGTAGAGAATTTTGATTAAATAAAAACCCGAATCATAGGTAAACATGATTCGGGTTATCATTCAGATTAATAAGCTAAGCTGAATAGACCTTTAATGTGTGATAAGTAACGAACGTTACTTGCTTCTTTCATTAGAGATGCTGGTAAGCCTTTAAGTGGAGTTGAGCTTGCTCCGATGATAGCAACTGCATCTTTACGGCCTAAACTTGCAAGTGTTCCAGAGTTTACTGGTGCAAACTCTTCGAATGCTTTTTCTTCTAGATGTGCATATAGATTGTAGCCAATTAGTTCGCCCATTTGCCAAGCGATTTGTGCTGTTGGCGGATATGGACGGCCTTCTGGACCGAAGACAACTGCACTGTCACCTGCAACGAATACGTCTTTATGAGAAGTAGATTGAAGGTATTCGTTAACCGTTGCACGGCCGCGGTTTACTTCAAGACCTGATTCACCTACTAGAGGGTTACCTTGAACGCCACCTGTCCAAACGAACGTATTTGCAACGATTTTTTGACCATCTTTTAAATCAATTGTATTGCCTTCAACGTTTGTTACAGGAAGGCCTGTTAAGAATTGAACGCCGCGTGCTTCTAAGCTAGTAGTTGCACGTTCAATTAAATCATCCGGTAATACTGGAAGGATTTTTGGACCTGCTTCAACAAGCAATAGTTTAACTTCTTTCGGATTTACGCCGTGGCTTTTTGCAAACTTTGGCATAATATCAGCAAGTTCACCAACTAGCTCAACGCCAGTTAATCCGCCACCGCCGATTACGATCGTTGCGTCAGCTTCATTTTTTGTTTTTGCGTATTCTTGAATGCGTTCTTCAACATGTTTGAAGATTTTGTTTGCATCGTTTGCAGATTTTAATACCATGCTGTTTTCTTCTAATCCTGGGATGCCAAAGTAAGCTGTTTTACTTCCTAAAGCAACTACAAGAGCATCGTAAGATAAAGTATTGCCGTCAGCTAATTTTACTTCTTTTTTGTCTACTGAGAATGACTCAACTGTTGCGATTTTAAGATCGATATCTTTGCCTTTGAAAAGTTTTTCTAATGGCATAGCAATTGCCTGTTCAGAAACATTTCCTGCTGCAAGGCGGTGTAGTTCTGTAATAATTTGATGTGTTGGATATTGGTTGATAACGGTAACTTGTGCTTCTGATTTGCTGTAATGTTTACGTACATTTAAAGCTGCAAGAAGTCCGCCATAACCAGCACCTAAGATGACAATTTGTTTTGACATAGTATGATATCCCCCGTCTTTACTAATTGTTGTATAAGAAAGAATTATTTATGATTGCGTTCTGCAGTAATTTGAAGATAAGCGTTTACAAAGCGAAACATTTTTTGTGCTTGCGGATCTTTTAGCATTTTTAAAAGGCCGAAAAGACCGATAACTTCGTTGCTTTCTTCAGCGCGATCTTTCGCTTCAATAGCAGTTGCAGCAATGCTTTTCACTGTATCTTTTACAGGTTCTGCAAGTTCTTGGATCGCTCCAACAGTATCATTTTTTAATACTTCATCAGTAGCGACTGCTTGAGCGAAATCATATGATTTTGTTAAAATGTTAACTAGCTCAGTTAATTTTGGAAGTTGTTCTACTAATGTAGTTAAAGACTCTTGAACTTCAGGCTTTAATAGCTGATCAAGTACGTCAAGCTGTCCTTTGTTAGCAGAAATTTGTAATGATTCTTGTTCAGGCTTTGTTTGAGTGATTGTTTCTGGCATCTCCAATTCTCCTTTACGATAGCAATACTTCTTAAATTTTTGGGAATGAAAGAAGATTCCCCATTACAGGCAAGGTTCCTTCGTCCGTACAACTCGAGGAAATTTATAAAACTTTATACAAAGATTTAGGGCAAGATGCTCTTAAAGTTACTATTACCGGTGAATATGTCTTTTCAACCCGTTGCAACATTCGAATAAACTATAAGTAATCGCCGAATCTGAAATAGTAAATTTTAAAAGGCTAATTGCGTCCTCTAGCTTATGGACTTGTCCAGTAGAAAACTTTGTTTACCAACTGAATATATTATATACTACAATACCCCTATGTTAACATAAAAATGATTATTAAGCATTCGATTTTAATGACTATAATCTACGAACTTACTGGGGGTTATACATGTTGTTTTATTCCAACTTTACAATGTAAGAAGCATAAATTGACGAAAGCTGTCGATTTATGTTTTTTTGTTTTATTAATTGTAGTTATAGTAAGTCTAAAAGAAGCCAATTCGAACAGAGTTAATGAAAACAAAAGAGGGTAAAATCATTGAGGTTATGTTAAAAAAGAAAAGCAATGAGCAGCGGGCTCATTGCTTTTTTATTTACTCTGCAGGCGGAGTAAATGTACGTTTTTCTAATTCGGCATCTAACATAAATAATGCGTTTGAATCACTTGTAATACGTTTTAATTTTTGAATGATGCTATCGAAAGATGCTTCTTCTTCTACTTGCTCATCAACGAACCATTTTAAGAAAGTGATAGTAGCATGTTCGCGCTCATCCCATGCAATATCAGATAAGTTATAAATACGTTTTGTAACTTCGCGTTCATGCTCAAGAGCGATTTCAAAAGCAGATAAAATCGATTCGTATTCGTTATTTGGATGATCAAATCCAGTGATGATTGCACGCTCACCGCGATCGTTAATGTAATTGTACAGCTTCATAGCGTGGAAACGCTCTTCCTCTGCTTGGACAAGAAAGAAGTTCGCAAAACCATCATAGCTCTCTGATGTACAGTATGCTGCCATTGCCATATACACATGGGCTGAGTAAAATTCAAAATTCATTTGATCATTTAGTGCTTCACGTAATTTTGGAGATAACATAAAAAGACCCCTTTCATATGATTACAATATAATCATATCATAGTTGAAAATAATTCTCATTTATTATTCGAATCGTTTAGAAAGTTTTTTCACATGTGTTTCCATAATATCTTGCAAATCTAGGTCATATTTTTGCGCTAAAATAATGAGGTTTCCTAATACATCTCCAAGTTCTTCTTTTAATTCTATTGTTAGTTCCTCTGCGCTCTTCGTCGTTTCATCTGGACGATCGCGTCCGATTTCGATCGCGCGTACAACGCGAGAAACTTCGCCAACTTCTTCTGCTAAAAAATTAACGCGAATAAAAGAATTATATTGGGCCCAGCCGCGTTCACGATAAAATTGTTCCACCCAACTTTGAAATTCATTCGTGTTCATCCTTCCCTCTCCCTTTCAATATGTAGTATGATTACATTGTAGCATAACAATATATAGTTTTGGGGTGGCGGAATGAAACGAATTTGTGTGTTTGCAGGATCAAATATTGGGGAACGTCCAGAGTTTCAAAATGAGGCTCGTCAACTTGGGAAAATACTAGTTCAAAATAATATAGAGCTTGTATACGGCGGTTCTTGCGTTGGATTAATGGGAGAAGTAGCAAATCAAATATTAGAGTTAGGCGGCCGTGTAACAGGTGTCATGCCGCGTGGATTATTTCGAGGAGAAATTGTTCATCACGGTTTAACTGAACTAATTGAAGTGGAAACAATGCATGAAAGAAAAGCGAAAATGAGTGAACTTGCTGATGCATTTATTGCATTGCCAGGCGGATATGGAACATTTGAAGAACTGTTCGAAGTTGTATGCTGGTCACAAATTGGGATTCATGAAAAGCCTGTTGGATTGCTCAACATTGCAGAATTCTACACACCGCTATTACAAATGGTAGACCGTGCGGCAGAAGAAGGATTTATGAATCCATCAAATAAAGAATTGCTTGTCTCTGCACAAACGGCTAATGAATTGTTCGTGCAAATGAAGAATTACAAACGACCAGTTATGGGGAACAAGTGGAAGCAATTAACATGATAAAAACCGGGTGGGGGGTCCCACTCGGTTTTTTTGGTACGCGTTTCGCGTCAGATATCGTCGAAGGATCTTTATATCGTGTCGAAGCGCCGATATATTGTGAAAAGCGCTGATAAATAGTGCATTTGCGCCGATATATCGGCGCCGTCTCCGCTTTTCTTATGATCCAGCTCCAGCGGCTAGAACAGTCGGTCGTTTCGCGCCTTCCGCTGAGGCAAAAAGCGCCTCTACGTCAGGAGCTCCAACGCCCTCTTGTTTTGAGCGAGCCGCTTCCGCTTTTCTTATTGATTCAAGAATGCACGTAGCATCCATGCGTGTTTTTCAAGTTCTGTGTAGATGCCAAGTAGTAGGTCGGATGTCATTTCGTCGTCTGCGCCTTGGGCGATTTCCATGCCTTTTTTTAGTTCGCCTAGCATCATTTCGTAGTCTTTCATAATTGCTTCGACCATTCCTTCTGCATTTTCTCCGTAAGCTGCTTCTTGGATAGAGGATAATGTTAAATATTCTTTCATTGTTGCTACTGGTTTGCCGCCAATTGCTAAAATACGCTCTGCAATTTCATCGATGTGCGTAGCTGCTTCTGTATAAAATTGTTCGAATTTCTCGTGAAGTGTAAAGAATTGAGGTCCTGTAACGTACCAGTGGTAATTGTGTAATTTTGTAAATAAAACGCTCCAGTTTGCTACTTGTTTGTTTAATGATTCAACTACTTGTGTATTCATGTGATCAAGCCCCTTTAAATTGTTATTTTATACTGTTTGTTAATTTATAATAATTATAATCTAGTAATAGGTATAAAATCAACCCCCTCTGCATATATAATTTTTAAACATTTTGTGACGTACCGATATGTTTAACAAAAAGGCTCATGTGGCATACAAGTAATAGAGAGTAAAAAGAAAGGAGAATGAAAATGCAACTCCCATTGGAAAGGATATATCAACAGGCTGGGAACTGGTATGTACTTGATGACGATTTTCCGTGGGATATACATCGAGTAAAGAATGATGTTTTCTCATTAATTGAACGACGTGAAGTACCTGTTATTTTCTGTGATACGTGCGAAATGAATGATGTGTTAATACGATTAGGAGAAGAAGAAGAAGAATGTTTATTTCCTTTAAGCGGATTTTATCATAAGGAAAAGCAGCTCATTTTTGTTTGTATGTGGGAGAGATATGAGGGTGTATTGGAAACATTGTTACATGAGTTTCGGCATGATATGCAGCATGAACAGAAGTTATTGTACATTGGGGATGAAATGTATGAAAAGCGGTGGATTGAAAAAGATGCACGGGTGTTTGCAAAGAGAAAGCTGAGAGAATATAGGAGAAGGTATGCGAACTAAAACATAGTATGTGCTATGTTTTAGTTTTTAACTTACAAAAAGAAAGTGGTTGACATTTTATAAGTTTAGTTCTAAACTGTAGTTACAAAGCTAAGCAAGACGAAGCAACTGTTGGAATGATTAAGTATCGTTTGAAAAAATTTTAAATAAATATCTTGAATTCGAGATAATATGGGGTGAAAAATATGTTTAAAAAATTTGATCATAAACAAATGGGAAGAGCAAATCACGGTTGGTTAAATACACATTTTCATTTTTCATTTGCAGATTATTATAATCCTAATAATATGAGATTCGGTGCACTTCGCGTTATTAACGATGATTTAGTAGCAGCACAAACTGGATTTGAGATGCACCCGCACCGTGATATGGAGATTATTTCTTATGTAGTGGACGGAGCATTGACACACCAAGATAGTATGGGAAATCGCGGGACAATTGAGCGTGGGCATGTACAATATATGAGTGCCGGAACAGGTGTCTTCCATAGTGAGCACAACTTAGGTAATGAAACATTACGTTTGCTGCAAATTTGGATTTTGCCAGATCGTGCTGGTCATACACCAAATTACGGTGAATTTAAATTTGATTGGAATAAACGTGAGAATACATGGTTCCACATGGTTTCACCAATTGATGGCGGTGCAAAGGTTGAAATTCATCAAGATGCAAACTTGTACTCTCTTGTTTTAGAAAAAGGAAAAGAGATTACATTCTCAGTTATTGAAGGGCGTCAAGCTTATTTGGTTCAAATTGAGGGAAGCGGCGTTGTGAACGGTGAAACGTTAGTAATGAGAGATGCAGCAGAAGTAATTGAAGAAGATATTCACATTCAAGCAGCGGAAACAGCTCATTATTTAGTAATTGAGATGAAGAAACAATAATTGTAGTAAGCGAGTAGCGTCTAAATGAGGCGCTACCATTTTTTTTAGAATATTCTGTCTGAATTTTCTAAAAAATAAAAAGGAGGGTATCACTACATTACCTAGAATTGTATAAAAGTGTCAAAAAAATAGGGATGGGGAGTGTTGTTTTTGAAGAAGAAGGTTTTATCTTCAACGTTAGCTTTGTCTATGGCTTTAGGAGCATTTGCGACATTAGGTACGTCACGTACATATGCAGATGAGCAAAAAGTTCAATACAACCAAGAATTCCAAACGCCATCTTATATTGGGGAAGAGTGGAAAGCACCGGAAGGATTAGATAAAAAAGAAACGGTGTTTGAGTATTTAAAGAGTAAAAAAGACATGTTTAAATTAGTAGGAAATATTGAGAAACATTTTGAAGTCGTTGGTGAAGAAAAAGATGCACAGGCAGAAACGACACATGTGAAGCTTATTGAAAAACATAATGGTGTTCCTGTTTATGGATCTGATCAAACAGTATCACTGGATAAAGATAATAATGTAAAATCATTTTTCGGACAAGTTATTCCGAATTTAGAAGATAAAAATATTCCATCGAATGCGAGCATTTCAGGAGATGAGGCTGTAAATATCGCAAAGGCTGGCATTGAGAAAGAAATTGGAAAAGTAGATAACTATGATGGTATTAAAAAAGATTTGTATGTATATGAAAAAGATGGACAATATTATCTGTCTTATCTTGTAAAAGCATCCACTTCAAAGCCGGCACCAGGCTATTGGCATTATTTCGTTGATGCAACAAACGGAAATGTCATTGAGAAGTACAATGCGATTGATCATATTACTGGGTTTGGTTACGGTGTAGCGGGAAATCGAACAAGTTTTGAAATGGCACAGGACTCAAAAACTGGAGCTTTTTATTTATTCGATGGAACACGCGGAAAAGGTGTTCATACATTTGATGCACAAAATATGGATGAAAATTGGTTCAACCTATTCTCACAATGGCTTGGATATACCGGTGAGGAAATAGAAAGTAAAAATAAATTCTTCGATGATAAAGCAGCTGTTGATGCGCATGCTAATGCTGAGAAAGTATACGATTTTTATAAGAAAACATTCAATCGTAATTCCTTTGATAATAAAGGAGCGAAGTTAATTTCTACTGTTCACGTAGGGGAGAAATGGGATAATGCAGCGTGGAACGGTGTCCAAATGATGTACGGAGACGGTGATGGAGAAGAATTCGTTGCATTCTCAGCAGGACTTGATGTTATTGCGCATGAGCTTACTCACGCAGTAACAGAGTACACTGCAGATCTAGTGTACAAAAATGAGTCTGGCGCATTAAATGAATCGCTATCTGATATTATGGGTGCAATGGTTGACCGCGATGATTGGGAGCTAGGGGAAGATATTTATACACCAGAGATGCGCGGAACTGTACTGCGTTCTTTAAAAGACCCAGCTTCTATTCCAAATCCATTAAAACCAAGTGAAGGCTACCCAGATCATTATAGTAAGCGTTACACAGGAAATATAGATAATGGTGGTGTTCATATTAACAGCAGCATTAACAATAAAGCGGCATACTTAGTTTCTGAAGGTGGCAAGCATTACGGTGTTACTGTAAATGGTGTAGGCCGTGAAGCAACAGAAAAAATTTATTACCGCGCTCTTTCAAAATATTTAACTGCAAACTCAAACTTTAGCATGATGCGCCAAGCTGCAATTCAAGCGGCTACAGATTTATATGGCCAAAATTCTAAAGAAGTACAAGCTGTGAAGAAAGCATATGATGCAGTAGGAGTAAAATAAGATAAGAAACGAAAAGACCTGATTCATTTCAGGTCTTTTTCTCGTCTAATCTCGAACGCCTAATGCGATTTTAGCAAACCTGGACATGCGCTCTTTTGTCCATGGTGGATTCCAAACAACATTTACTTCAATTTCGTTTAATTCAGGAACATTTGTTGCTAATACCATTTTGACATCAGATACAATTTGCCCAGCCATTGGACAACCGATAGAAGTCATTGTCATTGTAATGACGGCATTATGTTGTTCGTCAGTTGTAACGTCATATACTAAACCAAGATTTATAATATCGACGCCAAGCTCAGGATCAATAACAGCTTCTAAATTGGCATATACTTTATCTTCCAAAGTTTGAGACATGTTAACACCTCTATTATTAATTGATATTTATTCTCATTATAGCGGATTTATATGAAAGATGCAGTGATCTAGCTCACAGTATTTTTCATATAGGAAAAAGCATTCCATGTAACAGGGAATGCCTTTGCTGCGTCATCAAAAAACAGATTGTTCTACATATTTTTGGCGATAAGTGTATAAAGTCCAGGGATGTGATCTTCAATTCCATTCGGAGCATGAGGGGGGAAGACCCATTTTTGCTTTGCACCACATTCTTCTGTGAGCTCTTCAATATGAAGACCTGCCTGTGCAATGTTTGTTACAATTTCGCCTAATGTCCATCTGCGGATCAGATTTTTTGGTAAAGCGTCACGTTCTTCTTCTGACAAGAGTATACTGTAGGCTACATCTACCTCGACTACATCTTTTTGGAAATAATCCCCGCTTGCAATTACTTTGTTATCTTCTACTTGTAGCAGTTTTGTATACATGGGGTGATAGTCGCGTAAAATAAATATTCCACCTTGTTTTAATAATTGAGAAATGATTGTACATAAAGGCTGTAAATCTATGAAATAGTGGAGCACACCAAGCTCGAGTAATACTACGTCAAATGAGCCGATTGTATCTTGTATATGGAGCACGTCAGACACAATGTATTCAATATGTGTTTCAGCGGCTGCGGCAAGTTCTCTTGCATATTTTGCGTTGCTCTCTGAAATATCAACGACCGTTACCTCTGCGCCTAGTAATGACAGAGCAACCGCCTTACTTCCTTTTGATCCCATTAGATTTATAATTCGTTTTCCACGGACTGCACCGATGTAAGGTAAATAATGAGTGACCTCGCCAGCGGGATTTTCTCGTATTTTCTTACTGTAAGACTGCGGCGTTCCGTGGCGATTTGTCCAAGCCTCATAAGCAGCTTTACTCCATCCAGTTTTATTTGCTATGCTTAATTGCTCCTGATTCAAAATAATCTCCCCTTTCCGTGAAGGTATATAGTTTCCTTATGAAAATTAAAAAATCCTTCTAATTACACAATAAAAGTTTGATTTTTCTGTATAATGAATATACAATGTGAATTACATATGAAAAGCGTTGAAGAGGAAAAGTAGAATGAATCCATTCTTTCCAGAGAGCTTCGGGAGCTGAAAAGAAGCAAGAATGATCATTTGAACAATGGCCTCTGAGCTTCGTCCTGAACTTATCACTTGATAATAGTAGGCGGCGACGAGCGTTGGCTCTCGTTATCAAAGTCACAGTATACGAGCGATGATTGCTCCGTACTCGCAGAGGTCAATTGTGTGAGCAATTGACGAAATAAGGTGGTACCACGACTGTATATACAGCCTCGTCCTTATCTTTTTAGAAGATAAGGGCGGGGCTTTTTTATTTTTAAAGGAGGAATGTAGGATGAATATTTTTATTGGAGGCGCTTGGCCATACGCAAACGGATCGTTGCATCTTGGTCATATTGCTAGTTTACTGCCAGGGGATATTTTAGCGCGTTATTATCGGTTAAAAGGGGACAATGTGCTATATGTATCAGGAAGTGATTGTAACGGTACACCGATTACGATTCGTGCTAAGCAGGAAAAGGTAAGCGTTAAAACAATTGCGGATCGCTATCATGAAGAATTTGAACGATGTTTTCAGGAGCTAGGTTTTTCGTATGATTATTATGCTCGTACGGACTCTGCTTCCCATCATCAAGTCGTTCAGAATATTTTCTTAGAGCTTTTAGAAAAGGGACTTATTTATAAAAAGACAGTAGAGCAAACATACTGCGAGACTTGTGTACAGTTTTTGCCAGATCGTTATGTGGAAGGAACTTGTCCACATTGCGGTGTAGGTGCGCGTGGTGATCAGTGCGATGCGTGTTCTGCTATTTTAGATCCGATAGATTTGCTCGGGAAAACATGTAAACTGTGCGGCAAGGCGCCGACAATTAAGGAAACAGAGCATTTTTATTTTGCATTAACTTCATTACAAAAGCAGTTAGAAGAGTATGTAGAAGCGGTGAAACAAAATGGAACGTGGCGTGAGAATGCAGTGCAATTAACGCTTCGCTACTTACAAGAAGGTTTACAAGACCGCGCTGTTTCAAGAGATTTACCAATTGGCGTGAGCGTTCCCGTTTCTGGATATGAGGATAAGAAGGTGTATGTGTGGATTGAGGCTGTGTCTGGTTATTATTCAGCAAGTAAGCAATGGGCGCAAGAAACAAACGGTGATGATTCACCATTTTGGCGAGAGGATACACGGACGTATTATGTGCATGGTAAAGATAATATTCCGTTCCATACAATTATTTGGTCAGCTATTTTGCAGGGGGTACAAGCAGAAGCATTGCCTCAATATATTGTTTCGAATGAATATTTAACAATTGAAAAAAGAAAGTTATCAACAAGTAAAAACTGGGCTGTTTGGGTTCCAGACATATTGAAGGAATATCATCCGGATTCAATTCGTTATTTTTTAACTGTAAACGCACCTGAAAATCGAGATACGGATTTTTCGTGGCGGGAGTTCATTTATAGCCATAATAGTGAATTGTTAGGAGCGTACGGAAATTTTGTAAACAGGACGCTGAAGTTTCTTGAAAAATATTATGAGAATGCTGTGCCGACTGGTCAAATAAATAAGGAATTGGATGAAAAGCTAAAGGGAATATACGTTGAAGTAGGAGAGTCTATTGAAAAAGCGCATTTTAAACAAGCGCTGGAGACAATTTTTGAACATATTCGCTATGCGAATAAATATTTCGATGAAAGGAAGCCGTGGACACAAATAAAAGAAGATAAGACAGCGTGTGATGACACGATGAGAAACTGTATTCACCTCATCGTGAATTTTGCACAAGTGTTGGCACCGTTTCTTCCATTTTCGTCTGTACAAGTAGAGCAAATGTTAGGAGTTTCAAAGAGAGGTTGGTCTTATACGACTGAATGCCCAGTTCGTATTTCAAATGTGTCACCGTTATTTGAACGTGTTGATGTGAAGAAGATTAAGGAAGAAGTGGAAAAACTGAATGAGTCTATGAGCGGTATATGAGAAGTGGGGGAAACAGCCAGTCTCCTTACAAAAATGTAAGCTTATTGTAAGTAATTAAGATAGTACTTCTCGTGTAATTTTTATACAATTAAAATACGAGATAAGAACGTTTAGAAGATTGCATATCAGCAAGAAAAGGAGAGATCAACATGGAATGGGTTCACGAATTATTTCAACAGTACGGCTACTACGTTGTACTTGTTGGACTGCTGTTAGAATATATTGCACTTCCGTTTCCGGGAGAGCCAACATTAGCTTATGCAGGATATTTAGCACACACAGGTGAGTTACACTTACCATTATTAATCCTTTTCTCTTTCTTAGGGACAAGCGTTGGGATGACAATTCAATATTTGGTAGGAAACAAGCTTGGGATGCCATTTATTCAAAGGTACGGAAAATATGTCTTTTTAACGCAACGTAAAATTGATTTAACGCGAAAATGGTTTGATAAGTATGGGCATTCTTTAATCTTTATCGCCTTTTTTATTCCTGGTGTACGTCATTTTACAGGATATTTTGCGGGTATCATTAATTTGCCATTTCGCCGCTTTGCGATAACAGTTTATTGCGGGGCGTTATTTTGGGTATCGTTCTTCTTAGTAGGCGGTTATTGGTTAGGTGGCAACATAGATGCTATTTTTGGATTGCTTGAAGATCATATCGGGAAGATTATTATCGGTGTTGTTGTGATTGTGGCGGTAAGTGTAGCTGTACGATTCCGTAAAGAAATTAAACGTGTGTTTGTACAATCAGTAAATTAAAATGATCCATTTCATGTTGAAAAAGGCAGTGCTTAAAGAGAAGCACTGCCTTTTTATTATGAATTACTTTCCACCTGAACATGACTGTCATCTTGTAGTAACTGAAAGATATCTGCCATGCAAAATGCGATAAACCAAGTCCAAAGACCGTGAAAGAAAGCTGTGCTAAGTTGCAGTGGTAAGTCATAATTTGTTGTTGAAAATGAGATACAAGCACCGACGATGCCGATCATTGTTAAAAGCGTCGTTTTTCGAGTGTTTTCTGTCCGGTTGAAAAAGAAGAAAATAAACGAACCTAAAACGGAAGCGCTTACAATGGAATCAATTCCATTAATATATAAATTTTCACCAATAAGAGTATTTGTCCAAAAGCATAAGAGACCGCCTGCTATGGAAAATAACGTTGCGATAATAAGTCTAATATTCTTGTTCATATGTTTTGCTCCTTTATCACTATAATTTGAATAGGAGAACCAATATATAAATCCATTTTGATTTTCCGACATCTTTGTCGAGCTCCACCGACTGTTCTGAGCGAGCCGCCTCCGCTTTTCTTTATAAGTCGCTGCTATGCAGAATACAACGTGACTTGCACGTGCTTTCTCCTTTTGTTTTAAACCTTTTCTGTCGTATATATATTTATTTCTTATTTTTATAATACATAGTATAACATGTTTTAGATTCGAATAAAAATAATTATCAGATATTTTGAATTTTGGAGGATGTTATCTAAAAATAAAAACGCAAGGACATCATCCTTGCGTTTTGTTATATACGTTTAAATCGTCCGACTACTTCTACTGTTTCTGTGATGTTAATAAAAGCGTGCCTATCAACATGCCTTACCAGACGTTTAATTTCTCCTAGTTCATAGCGCGTAACAACTGTGTAAATCATTTTTTTCTTATGGTTTGTATATCCACCGACAGCATCAACCATTGTTACACCGCGAATTCCGTGTTGAAGCAAAGCTCTTTTCACGATATCTCCTTTTTCTGTAACTGTCATCACTGTTAATTTAATGTGCTTTGTATGAATGGAATCGATTACTTTACTTGCTACAAATCGGCTAATCAGTGTGTAAAGTGTAATATCCCATCCAAAAATAAAACCAGCGATTACAAGGAGAATAAGGTTAAAGACAAAGATGATAGATCCAATTGAAATATCCCGATGTTTTGCAACAAGTAACCCAATAATATCGAATCCGCCTGTTGAAGAAGCGAACCGGAAAATGATTCCTGTCGCAGCCCCGCACAGCACACCACCAAAGACAGAAGATAATAAAATATCATCTGAAATTTGATGAACGGGAACAACGTTCATAGCAAACGTCGATACAGTAACGAAATATGCTGTTAAAAAAGTTGTTTTCTTTCCTAAGTAAAAATAACTAAGAAAGAGAAGTGGAATGTTTAATAAAAAGATGAGTGCACCAATGTTGTAGTGCATTAAATAACCGATAATCATCCCAACACCAGTAAAGCCGCCACTAATCATGTGATGTGGAATAAAAAACATATTCATTGAAACTGCATAGAAAATTGAAGCAACTAAAATAACAATCAGTTGAATTACAAATTCTAAATGCCATGTTTTTGCAGCTGGGAATGATAAAAAGGCGGTATCGGGAACGAAATCGGCGTCTCCTAGTTGGCCCATGTCTGTTTTCATCTCCATATTCATTTTTGATTACAAGAAGAGGATAATGCTTTTTTCAACAACTGACAATAGTTTTATTATTATGCAAAAATTTTATAAAATTTCTACAACTTAAACGCATGTATAATAACATGAATATGTCAAATATAAGGAATTTACATGTTGAAGCATTATGATATAATCCTGTCATAAGGATGTGAAGAGATGGAATTTCTGTTGCAAGATGCAATGTTGTATATATCTGTTGTAACAACGGCACTTTGTTTATTAGAAGTTTTGTTTCTCACTAATGTTTCGCGTTTTGTACGCCAACAAACATATAGAGGGAGACAGAAAGCTTTCGCATTTGTGGAAACGTGCGAGAAGCATGTAGGGAATATTTCGTTTTTCTCTATTTTTTATAAACATGGAATGGCCCACTCAGTCCGCAGGCAAGAAGCAAGTGGAGAGAGTGATGATGTAGGTCCGTATATACCAATGTTTCGCTAACGAATTATGAAACATTGGAGGAAGATATATGTTGAAATCATACCGAGCTTGGCTCATAAGTTTATCATTATTATTTGTTGTTGTTTTATCAGGGTGTGCTAATGCAAATGCGAGTGCAAATGCAGCACCAATTGATGCGACTAGTCCTGGATTTTGGAATCACTATATTGTATATCCAATTTCTGTTATGCTGCAGTTTGTGGCACACCATTTGCCGAATCATAGCTTTGGGATTGCCATTATTATTATTACGATTGTAGTTCGTACGATATTATTGCCACTGACGATTACGCAATATCGCAGTCAATTAAAAACAAAGAAAATGCAGCCAGAGCTTCAGAAGTTGAAGGAAAAGTATGGCGATACGACGAAAAATCCGGAGAAACAAAAGCAATATCAGCAAGAAATGATGATTTTAATGAGAACGAACGGTGTGAACCCGGTGATGGGTTGTTTACCATTGTTACTTCAAATGCCAGTCTTTTCGGCATTGTACTATGCTATTAGTCATACGGAAGAGATTCGTTCAGCTTCTTTCTTATGGGTAAATTTGGGACATGCAGATCCATATCACATTTTACCTGCCCTTGCTGCTATGGCAACATTTCTACAGATGAAAATATTGCAGTCCAATATGACAGGAGAACAAAGTCAAGCATTGAAAATCCAGCAATTTATGATGCCGGCAATGATTTTATTTATGGGATTTGCCGCACCGTCAGGACTTGTCTTGTACTGGATTACAAGTAACTTATTTACTGTCGTTCAAACTGTGCTATTAAAGAAAGTAATGGATCGTGAAGGTGGACAGTTGCAAGAGGCGTAGGAGAGAAGATTGTTGTTATAATATAATTAAGGAGTTAACCTGAAATACTGCTTTAGCGGGGTTTTGGTTAACTCTTTTTCTTTGTGAATAACCCCTTCTTTTTTAGATGGGCGAGAGCGGCTGGTCATGTGTAGGAGCGGTCAGTGCCCTTTACTGCCACAGGCGAGGTTTAAAACAAAGAGAGGGAGCGAGTGAAGAGCATATTATGTTTAGCGTTGCGTTGGTGTGCGCGTTGAAAAAGTAAACTTAGTTTCTATATAAAGAAAAGCGGAAAGTGCAAAATGAAAAATGATAAAAAAGCGCTTTTTTAGATGGGCGAGAGCGGCTGGATATGTGTGGGGGTAAGAGAAGTATTTGCTATATTTGTTTTATTTTTATATAACTGTTATATTATAGTATGATAGTTTTATTATGTACTATAAAACAAGCTTGATTTTTTTGAAAAATTCAATATAATGAACATTAATAGTAAATTTCGACATTATAAAAGTATTGATAAGGACATGATCTATTTTTTACGATTTTCAGAGAGGGAAACCTTTGGCTGTGAGTTTCCTAATACGAAAGAATAGTTTACCACCTTTGAACTGCAGCAGTGAACGAGTATCTAGTAATTGTTTGCCGGTAATCGCCGTTATCTGAAACTTGAGCAATTGGTGCTTTATGTCTTCATGCCAATTGGAACAAGGGTGGAACCACGAATATAACACTCGTCCCTTTTATAGGGATGAGTGTTTTTTATTTAAATCAAACTAGGGTTAGAGGGAGGACACATAGTTATGCATCACGATGACAAAAACAAAATTGGCTTAACGATCGCATTATCAATCGTTGTTGGAACAATTATTGGATCTGGCGTGTTTATGAAGCCAGGTAAGGTATTGGATTATGCCGGAAGTTCTAACATGGCAATCTTAGCTTGGGTAATAGGGGGGATTTTAACCTTAGCAAGTGGCTTAACGGTTGCAGAAATTGGAGCACAAATTCCGAAAAATGGTGGTTTGTATACATATCTAGAGGAGATTTATGGTAAGTTTTGGGGCTATTTATCTGGATGGATGCAAACACTTGTATATGGACCAGCAATTATTGGGACGTTGGGATTGTATTTTAGTTCATTAATGTTAAACTTTTTCCACATTGATAAAGTATGGAATTTACCAATTGCGATTGGAACAGTTGTGTTCCTTGGTGCTATAAATAGTGTGGGAACAAAGTATGGGGGCATTGTTCAAACGATAACAACAATTGGAAAAATGATTCCAATTATACTTATTGTTGTAATGGGATTTTGGAAAGGAAATAGCGATGTATTTAACGTTATTGTACCAGAGTCTGCAAATCAAAGCATGGGGATGGCAATTTTAGCAACATTATTTGCATATGATGGCTGGATTCTACTCGCGTCTATCGGCGGTGAAATGAAAAATCCGACAAAGCTATTACCAAAAGCAATGACAGTTGGGATCCTTATTGTAACAGCAGCATATGTATTAATTAACATGGCTCTATTAAAAGTTTTACCGGCACCACAAATTGTTACCTTAAGTGAGAATGCAACAGCAACAGCAGCTGATATGTTATTAGGCCAATATGGCGGAAAATTGATTAGTATAGGTGTTATTGTTTCGATATTCGGATGTTTAAATGGAAAGATTTTAACATTCCCACGTATCCCAGTATCAATGGCAGAGCGTGGTCAGCTTCCGTTCTCAAAATTTATTTCAAAAATTAACGATAAGTTTCAAACGCCAGCAAACGCAATCTTTGTTGAGATTTTACTCGGTATTATTTTAATGTTGATTAGTGATCCGAATGAACTGTCTGAGATTTCCGTATTTATTATTTATATTTTCTATGTTATGACATTTATCGGCGTGTTCATTTTAAGAAAGCGTAATGCAGGACAAAAACGTGAATATAGCGTACCTTTATATCCAATCGTACCGGCATTAGCAATTTTAGGATCATTATTTGTAATTGGAAGTGCGATTATTAATGAGCCAACTAGATGTTTCCTATCAATTGGTATCGTGTTAACAGGATTACCAGTGTATTGGTATTTAAATAAGAAGCAAGTGAATAAATAGAGGTTTGGAAAATAGGCATCTTTTGAAGGTGTCTATTTTTTGTGCAAGGATATGGGAAGAGATTGTGGAATGTGTATATATAAGTAAAAAAACGATATAACCCCCCTTTTTTTAGGTGGGAGACGAGAGCATCCGGCCGTGTATGGAAGCGGTCAGTGCCTATTTCTGCCACGGTCGGTGTTTGAAACAAAGGGAGTAAGCAAGTAGCGGGCATGTGGTATTCTTCATAGCAGTGACAAAATAGATCTATATAAAAAGAGGAGGTGGTAGTTAGGATGGTAGGATCTATGATTGGTGCTCTATTTACTATGCTTCCTATATTTGTGCTTGTCTTTGTACTTCGCTGGATTCGATTTATTTATTTAAACTCAGAGGAACAAATCAAACAAAATGAGCAAATCATCTCATTATTATCGGATATTAAGAAGCAAAATGAAGAACGGACATGAGTAGGAGTACATGTCCGTTTTTTAATAGCGTAGTTTCATTAAGAGGTTTCGGATTTCCTCATCATTCATAAATAAATCATGATGTTTCTCAGTAATTTTCGCAAGGGCAACGTCATGATAGAAAAATTCAGTGAAAAATTTAACGAATGGCTGGGACATTGTTTTCATTGCTTGCCATGCGTTTTGCTCAGCACCCGCAAATAAAATTTCACGATCATCAATAATGATGAGTAAAAAGCGCTCAAGTGCATGGTGCTCTTCTGTTGGGATGAGAAGGTGGATGTTTTCTAATGTTGTATCAAGTCCTCCGACAATAAGTGCTTCTATCTCTACGCCTTGTTTTTTCTTTTCTTCTAGAAACGGCACATAGTCTAAAAATGTATCATTCCACGCTGACATCCGAATCGATTTTTTTGCGCTTTGCACAAGTTGTTTACATTGTGCGTGAATAGAAGATTGTACTTTTAAGCTCCATACACGGTCATCTGTAAATCTTTTTTTCGATACGTTGTTTTGTAACTCTTCAATATTCGCTTGAAATTCTGTCGTTAATTTTTCGATAGCAAGTTGCAGTGGCAGAGCTGTATATAGCTTTTTCTTTTCTGAAACAGAATCCATTACCATGCCTTTGTCAACAAGGCGTACTAATACCTCGTATATTTTTGCCTTTGGAACACCGGAATACTTTACGATGCTCGTTGCATCAAGCGGTTCCTCGCTTGAAACGAGAACTTCATATGCTTGACTTTCATATTGTGAAAAACCGAATCTCTGTAACATAAGTCCTCCCGAACGAAAAAATTCTTATGTCTTAAGGATAAATAACTCTTCATCGGAATACAAGTATAGCTGTTTCATGGCGTATGTTGTCGAGAAGTCTTTATATTGTGTCGAAGCGCCGATAAATTCCGCATTTCCGCCGATATATTGTAAAAAGCGCTGATATATTTTTAAAGAGGAAAAAAATCTTGTACAATGGTAAGGAATCTATAAAAGAGGTGAACAAACATGGCAATTGTTGATGTTACCATTATTCCAGTTGGAACAGGTACTACAAGTGTAAGTGGATATGTAGCAGAAATACAAAAAGTACTTGAGAAAAATGCAGATCGCGTGAAATATCAATTAACACCGATGAATACAATTATTGAAGGCGAACTTCCAGTATTATTTGAAGTCATTCAACAAATGCATGAAGTCCCGTTTTCTAAAGGTGCAGGCCGCGTAGCAACTAATATTCGCGTTGATGATCGCCGTGATAAAGTTAGTTCAATGGAGAAGAAATTACAATCTGTACAATCGAAGTTATAGAGTGTAAGAGAAGCAGCTACATTAGGCTGCTTCTTATTTCATATATAAATACAATTGAAAATCACTTTTATTAGATGGGCGAGTTCTTGGAGCGGTCAGGTCCCTTTCCTGCCCCGTGCAAGGGATTTATATAGCATGACTTAAAAAAGTAGGATAGGAAATTTGTTTCTATCTTTCAATTTCTTTAATATTAAATATAAAAAAGTCTAAAGGGAGATCAAAAGAATGAGCGATAAATTTCAAGAACAATTCGATGGCTTGTTAGAGAAGTATACAGAACTGTTACTAGGAGAGAGCAATGAAGAATATAAGCAAAAGATAGAGAAATGGGCGTTATATTCGTATATCGCGAAAACGATGCCAGCTCTTGTAAAGCATTGGAATGAAACGTATCCAGATGCGAAAGAAGAAATGGTCCAGTTAATTACAGAAATCAAAAAGTTGAACGACGAGCATAGACAGAAGAAGTAAGAAAGCAAACATAAAACCGCCCTTCTTTTTAAGGGAGAGCGAGAGCGGTCAGTGCCTTTTCCTGCCCCGTGCGAGGTGTAAACCAAGCGATCATGTTGTATCCTCCATGGCAGAGGTTTGAATGTTAGTAAATCAAAATGAATATATAAGTTGAGACATAGGAAAAAAATAGGGTACCTGGCTGTGCAAAGAAGCGGCCAGGCCTTTTTTTGGTCACATATAGAGAGAAAAAGCGATTATGCTAATGAATTATTTTTATATAATGTTCATTTGTCATATGAAAGCGACGTCGTATCTTCGTCTTGGCTATAGGATGGAAGACGCAAACCATTTGTCGAATTTATTACTGAGAGATGTAACTGACTATTCACCCCTTAACATTTCGGGATGTCGAAAATTTTTTTGTATGATTTTTCCTTTTGGAATTCGGATATGTAAACATTCTCGTATTATTATGTTAATTATCAAAATAATTATTTGTATCAAATAATTTTAAAGAGTGATATAATTTAGAAGAGGGGTAAAAAACAGACAAAGTACAGTCATAGGGGTGAAAGACATGGAACAATTAATGCGTAATTCTTTCCTGTTTTTATCAAAAAATAAAGCGTTAACAAAACTGGCGAAAAAGTACGGCTTACGCTTTGGAGCGGGGCGCTTTGTTGCGGGAGAAACGATTGACTTAGCAGTAGCTGCCATTAAAGATTTAAACAAACAAAACCTTTGTGTTACGATCGACTATTTGGGGGAATTTGTCGATAACGAAGCAGAGGCAAATGAGATGGCGGATGAATCGATTGAAGCAATTCGTGCAATTGGTCGCGAAAAGCTAGATTCTCAGCTTTCATTAAAAATGACATCTATGGGTCTAGATATTTCAGAAAATCTAGTTATGAACAACATGCGCCGTATTTTAGATGCAGCGAAAGAAAACGGTGTGTTTGTAACAATTGATATGGAAGACTATTCACGTTGTGGGAAAACAATCGACATCTTCAAGAAGTTAAAAGAAGAATATGACAATGTTGGTACAGTAATTCAAGCATATTTATATCGTACTGAAAAAGATATAGATGATTTGAATGCGTATACACCAAATTTACGTCTTGTAAAAGGCGCATATAAAGAGCCAGAGGAAGTTGCATTCCCAGAAAAAAGAGATGTAGATGAAAATTATAAAAAAATTATTAAAACGCACTTATTAAATGGCAATTATACAGCGGTTGCTTCACATGATGATGCAATTATTGAATATACAAAAAAGCTAGCTGAAGAATACAACATTTCGCGTGATCAGTTTGAATTCCAAATGTTATACGGCATTCGCACAGAGCGTCAACTTGAGCTTGTGAAAGAAGGATATAAAATGCGTGTGTATGTACCATATGGAAATGATTGGTACGGCTATTTCATGCGCCGCTTAGCAGAACGTCCAGCTAACGTAGCATTTGTATTAAAAGGAATGGTTAAAAAATAACCAAGGAAGTTTAAACTTCCTTGGTTATTTTAATTGTTCAAAAGCGTATTCTGCCATTTTCTTGGCATCGGGATACACTGTTTTACGTCCAGTAGAGAGCACAACACTAATTACTCTTTTCCCATCTTTTTCATCTATTGTAACGACTGTATATTCTGCTAGTGCAGAAAGACCGCTCTTGCTTCCAATCGCATGTGAATCAGCGTACAGTTCTTCACGTCCATAGTTTGCGATTTTTTTCGTTTGCATAGATGTGTGCACTGTTGTGTGAATAGTATTCATATCTTGTAACACGATTGGGTATTTTAATGCTTCTTTTGTAATAAGTGCTAAATCGTATGGTGAAATTTTATTACCAAGTGCATCAGCTCCGCTTGCGTTTTTAAATGCTGTATGTATTGCTCCCAGTTGTTTTGCGCGTTCATTCATCATTTTTGTAAACTTTTCTTTGGAACCGGCGATATGCTCTGCGATTGATTCGGCAATTGGATCGGCGCTAATGACAAGCATGAGCTTTAATGCTTCATCGCGCTTTAATTTTTCTCCGGCGTGCAGTGTAATTTTTTTGCTTTGGCTTTCTGTTTTTACCGCATGTTCTGTCACGGTAATTTCTTCATCTTCTTTTACATTCTCCAGCAATAGAAGGGTGGTCATCATTTTCGCTATACTCGCTGGATAGGAACGTTCATGTTCACGTTTTCCGTATAAAATGTCTCCTGTTTTTGCATCAATGGTCACGCCATATTTCCCGGATATATCAGGCTGATTGGCTTTAACGATTTGCCTCTGCTCATATAAAGAAAAAATCATTGCAATAAATAATGTAGCTGAAATAACAAGTAGTGTAATGGTTCGTTTCATTATGTACCCTCTTTTATGTATGAAATAGACAGCGATATGGCCCATTTTTCATTATGCCATGTTCGCTGTCTATATTTGTACTATTATTTTTCACCCATGTTTTGTTTCTTATATTGCTGATTATTTCCTTGGCGGCCTTTTTCGATGCCGCGATCAACTGGGCCGGCATTTCCTGTTACGCTTGTTGAGCTAATACCTGCTTTTGATGGATTTCTCTTCATTTTAGCCATAAGTTATGCCTCCGTTTGAACAAGTGTTTGAAGAAAGGAAGTTCACTACATATCATGCCCAAAATGTAAAAAAAGAAATAAGTTCAGAAAATTTTATTTTTAAATATATTGCGAAAATTTTGATGTTAGCATATATTTATTAGTAGAGGCTCAATCATTGATTGCGACGTTTGTCGAAAAATTGAATGAGCATTCATTCAAGAATAAGGGGGAGAATTGGATGTTCCAAATTAAAAAGGCTGCAGTTCTTGGTTCTGGTGTAATGGGTTCTGGAATTGCTGCACATTTAGCTAACATCGGTATACCGACATTATTGCTTGATATTGTACCACCAACGCTGACGAAGGAAGAAGAGGCGAAGGGACTTACATTAGAACATAAAAGTGTACGAAATCGTTTCAGTAGCGGAGCGCTGCAAAAGTTATTAAAGCAAAAACCAGCTCCTCTTACAGTAAAAGGAAACTTAGCGTTAATTGAAGCGGGCAATATGGAAGATGATATGGAACGCCTTGCTGATGTTGATTGGATTATTGAAGTTGTTGTTGAAAATTTAGATATTAAAAAGAAAGTATTTGAAAAGGTAGAAGCTGTTCGTAAACCAGGCTCTATTGTTAGCTCAAATACATCGGGTATTTCCGTTGAAAAGATGATCGAAGGGCGTTCAGATGACTTCAAAAAACATTTCCTAGGAACGCACTTTTTTAATCCACCACGATATTTAAAACTTCTTGAGATTATACCAACAAAAGATACAGATCCACATGTGTTAGACTTCATGAAATTATTTGGCGAAGATGTACTTGGCAAAGGTGTTGTTGTTGCAAAAGACACACCAAACTTTATTGGAAACCGCATCGGTACGTACGGACTACTTGTAACGCTGCAAGAAATGGTAAAACGCGGCTATAGCGTTGGAGAAGTAGATTCTGTAACAGGCCCGTTAATTGGTCGTCCGAAAAGCGCAACGTTCCGCACATTAGATGTTGTCGGATTAGATACATTCGTTCACGTTGCAAATAACGTATATGAAAATGTACAAGAAGAAGAGCGCGAAGTCTTTAAAGTACCAGCTTTCATGCATGACATGTTAGAAAGAAAATGGCTTGGAAGTAAAACAGGTCAAGGCTTCTTCTTAAAACAAGGAAAAGAGATTTTAGAGTTAAATCCTGAAACGATGGAATACGAAGCGCGTAAAAAATTAAAAGCAGCTTCTGTTGAGTTAAGTAAACAAGAAAAAGGATTAGCGAATAAATTGAAAGCGCTTGTATATGCAAAAGACCGCGCTGGTGAATTATTATGGAACATTATTACACCAACTCTTCTATATGCAGCAAAGCTTACGAAAGAAATTGCTGATGATATTGTCGCAATTGATAATGCGATGAAGTGGGGCTTCGGCTGGGAGCAAGGTCCGTTTGAAATTTGGGATGCAATTGGTGTTGAGAAGTCCGTTCAGAAGATGGAAGAGAACGGCCTGGCTGTTCCAAATTGGGTAAAAGAAATGATTGAGAACGGTGTTACATCATTCTATAAACATGATAATGGCGAGAGCTATTACTATGATAACGGTGAGTACAAACAAATCGTTCGTAATAAAAAAGCAATTTCTCTAAAACAATTGAAAGAGAAAAATGGCGTATTAAAGAAAAATAGCGGTGCAAGCTTAATTGACTTAGGGGACGGCGTTCTTTGCTTAGAGTTCCATTCTAAGAGCAATGCAATTGGCATGGATATTACGCAAATGATTAACTATGCTGTTGATGAAGTAGAGAAGAATTATAAAGGGCTTGTTATTGGGAACCAATCGAAAAACTTCTGCGTAGGTGCAAACCTTGCGATGATCTTAATGGAAGCACAAGATGACAACTACTTTGAAATTGAGTGGGTCGTGAAAAACTTCCAAGATGCAATGATGAAAATGAAGTACTCCTCAAAACCAGTTGTGGCAGCGCCTTACGGTATGACACTTGGCGGCGGTACAGAAGTTTGCTTACCGGCAGCTAGTATTCAAGCTTCTAGTGAAACATATATGGGATTAGTAGAAGTTGGTGTTGGTTTAATCCCTGGCGGAGGCGGTAACAAAGAGTTATACATTAAACACCTGAACAAAATGGCAAATGGTGTTGAGTTTGATCTGCAAAAAGTCGCAAACAAAGTGTTTGAAACAGTAGCGATGGCGAAAGTTTCAACATCTGCGCAAGAAGCAGTTTCTCATAACTTCTTAGGCGATAAAGATGGCATTAGTGTCAATGGTGATCACTTACTATACGATGCAAAACAAAAAGCACTTGCTTTATATGAAGCTGGCTATAAAGCACCGATTCGTAAAAAGATTCCAGTTGTTGGGGAAACAGGATATGCAACGCTTGCGCTTGGAGTAGAAGCAATGCATTTATCCGGCTACATTTCCGAGTATGATCTGCACATTGCGAAAAAACTCGCATATGTCATTGCTGGTGGAAAAGTCCCATACGGAACAGAAGTGGATGAGCAATATTTATTAGATATTGAACGCGAGGCGTTTATTAGTTTAGTGAGCGAAATGAAATCACAAGCAAGAATGCAACACATGCTTGTAAAAGGAAAACCATTACGTAACTAAGGGGGAAGATTGTTCATGAGAGAAGCTGTTATTGTTGCAGGAGCAAGAACGCCTGTTGGGAAAGCGAAGAGAGGATCATTAAATACAGTGCGTCCTGATGACTTAGGAGCATTAGTTGTAAAAGAAACGTTAAAACGTGCAAATAACTATGACGGTCCAATTGATGATTTAATTTTTGGCTGTGCGATGCCAGAAGCAGAGCAAGGCTTAAATATGGCGCGTAATATCGGCGGACTAGCAGGACTTTCTTATGACGTTCCAGCTATTACGATTAACCGCTATTGTTCTTCAGGTCTGCAAAGTATCGCTTACGGTGCAGAGCGTATTATGCTTGGTCATTCAGAGTCGGTATTATCAGGCGGCGCTGAATCAATGAGTTTAGTACCAATGATGGGGCACGTTGTTCGTCCGAATAGTCGCCTTGTTGAAGCGGCTCCAGAATATTATATGGGCATGGGACATACTGCTGAACAAGTCGCTGTAAAATATGGCATTTCCCGCGAGGAGCAAGATGCATTTGCGGTAAGAAGTCATCAACGTGCAGCAAAAGCATTAGCAGAAGGAAAGTTTGCTGATGAAACAGTGTCTGTTGATGTAACGCTTCGCACTATTTCGGCAAATAACAAGCTGCAAGAAGAAACAATTGTGTTCGCGCAAGATGAAGGCGTAAGAGCAGATACGACGTTAGAAGTACTTGGAAAACTGCGCCCAGCATTTAATGTGCGCGGCAGTGTAACTGCTGGTAACTCATCACAAATGAGTGACGGCGCAGCAGCGGTACTATTAATGGATCGTGAAAAAGCAGTAAGCGACGGCTTACAGCCACTGGCGAAATTCCGTTCCTTTGCAGTCGCTGGTGTACCGCCAGAAGTAATGGGAATTGGTCCAATTGCAGCGATTCCGAAAGCATTAAAATTAGCAGGCTTAGAATTATCTGATATCGGCCTATTTGAACTAAATGAAGCATTCGCATCGCAATCAATCCAAGTTATTCGCGAACTTGGACTAGATGAAGAAAAAGTAAACGTAAACGGCGGAGCGATTGCCCTTGGACATCCACTTGGCTGTACAGGATCAAAATTAACATTATCTCTTATTCATGAGATGAAACGCCGCAATGAGCAATTCGGTATTGTAACAATGTGTATCGGCGGCGGAATGGGTGCTGCTGGAGTGTTTGAATTACTATAAAAGTGGAAGCGACTCGCTCAGAACGGGAACGGTTAGGGCCCATTTCTGTCACGTGCAAGAGTTTTAAAACAAAGGGAGAAAGCAAGGTGCGGTCATCTTTTGTTTCACATTATACGGTGAATAAACAAAACAGATTTATATAGATAAAAAGCAGATGAAACAAGAGGGTAGGAAAAAAGAAGGCTAGCTTCTCTTAGAACAAGAGAAGCTGCCTATGAAAATATGAAGGAGGAATTTTTCATGGAAAAAACAGTAGGAAGTGCAGTAAAAGGCGGTAGCTTTTTAATTGATGATATTACATTTGAGCAAGTGTTTACGCCGGAAGATTATAGCGATGAGCATAAATTAATTGCGAAAACGACAGAAGATTTTATCGTAAATGAAGTATTGCCAGAGCTTGAATATTTAGAGCAACACGAATTTGATCGCTCTGTTCGCTTATTAAAAGAAGCTGGCGAGCTTGGTTTATTAGGTGCTGATGTGCCAGAAGAGTACGGCGGTATTGGTCTTGATAAAATTAGTTCGGCATTAATCTCAGAGAAATTTTCTCTTGCAGGCGGCTTTGCAATTACGCACGGTGCGCACGTTGGGATTGGATCGTTACCAATCGTATTATTCGGTAATGAAGAGCAAAAGAAAAAATATTTACCAGCGCTAGCAACAGGCGAAAAGTTAGCTGCATACGCATTAACAGAGCCAGGTTCTGGATCTGATGCATTAGGCGCAAAGACAACGGCTCGCTTAAATGCAGAAGGTACACACTACGTATTAAACGGTGAAAAACAATGGATCACAAACTCTGCCTTCGCTGATGTATTTGTTGTATATGCAAAAGTAGACGGCGAACATTTCTCAGCGTTTATCGTAGAGAGAGAATACCCAGGCGTATCTACAGGCCCAGAAGAAAAGAAAATGGGTATTAAATGTTCTTCTACTCGTACATTAATTTTAGAAGATGCATTAGTACCAAAAGAAAATGTACTTGGTGAAATTGGTAAAGGTCATGTTATTGCCTTTAACATTTTAAATATCGGCCGTTATAAATTAGGTGTTGGTACAGTTGGTTCTTCAAAACGTGCGTTAGAAATTTCAGCGCAATATGCAAATCAGCGTCAACAATTTAAACAACCAATTGCTCGTTTTCCATTAATTCAAGAGAAACTTGCGAATATGGCAGCGAAAATCTATGCAGCAGAAAGCTCTGTATATCGTACAGTTGGTTTATTTGAAAGCCGTATGAGCACATTATCCGAAGAAGAAGTAAAAGACGGAAAAGCGGTTGCAGCTTCTATTGCTGAATATGCAATTGAGTGCTCTTTAAACAAAGTATTCGGTTCTGAAGTACTAGACTACGTAGTTGATGAAGGTGTCCAAATCCATGGTGGTTACGGATTTATGGCAGAGTACGAGATTGAAAGAATGTACCGCGACTCTCGTATTAACCGTATTTTCGAAGGTACGAACGAAATTAACCGCTTAATCGTACCAGGAACATTCCTACGTAAAGCAATGAAAGGCGAATTACCACTTTTACAAGAAGCACAAAAATTACAAGAAGAGTTAATGATGATGATGCCAGAAGAAGTAGGCGATGAGCCATTAGCAGCTCAAAAACATTTAGTAAAAAATGCGAAGAAAATCGGCTTAATGATTGCTGGTTTAGCTGCTCAAAAATACGGTAAAGCCTTAGACAAAGAGCAAGAAGTTCTTGTGAATATTGCAGATATCGTAAATAACTTATACGCAATGGAATCAGCTGTTCTTCGTACAGAAAAAGCAATCAAAGCAACTGGCCTTGAGAAGAACAAACAAAAAGTTCTTTACACAGAAGTATTCTGCCAAGAAGCGTTCAACCAAATCGAAGCAGACGCAAAAGAAACAGTTATCGCAGTTGAAAATGGCGACATGCTGCGCATGATGTTATCTGCACTTCGTAAGCTAACACGTCACACACCAATTAACGTTATTCCGAAGAAGCGTGAAATCGCGGCGAAAGTATTAGAGGATGAGCGTTACACAGTTTAATAAAAATGGAGGAGCTGCCTTTTGTGGCTAGCTCCTTTTTTCGCGTTTGATAATATATCAGCGCAAATGGCGGTTTTATCGGCGACCTTTGTGATATATCGTCGATTCGACACGGGAGTGGTTATCTGAAAATTAAGTAAACAACCACTATATTTATGTTATCCTATAAAAAATGGAAAAGAAAGGTTGAAGATATGTACCACTATATTACGGATATATAACGTCTCATTCGGCCGCCGCCTTTACATTGGTTATGTATATTAAACAATGTAAAGGAGCGAAATTGGATATGATGAACAAAAATATACTTACGTTACTTTTTGTACGAATTGTTGCTAATTTCTCGGATAGTCTTTATTACATGGCAACGATATGGTTTGTAAAAGAAACGATGAGTTCTAATACGTGGATTGGGATTGCTAGCTTTGTGACGCTGTTACCTGTTGCATTGCAAATTTTTTACGGACCAATTATTGATAAATATTCGAAAAAGACGTTGTTGTTAATAGCGATGGGAATACAAGCTGTTATTTTGACGTTAATAGTACTTTTATACTACGTCAATCAATTACATCCGCCAGTATTACTTTGGCTTATATTTATCGCAACGCTAGCAGCAGATCTTGGTTATCCAACTGAAAGCGCGTTGATTCCATCTTTAGTAGAAAAAGAGCAGTTAGGTAAAGTGAATTCTGTTTTTGCCTTTACCTACAACAGTTTAGATATTATTTGTAATGCAGTTTCCGGTCTGATTATAGCTACAATTGGAATCGGCATGGTGTATTTCTTTAACTCTATTACGTATGTGATTCTCTTTTTTGTTCTATGGATACTATTGAAATTGCCACGACTGAAACAAAACGAAACGAATCGAATCAGAAAGTTGCGTATAAAAAAGAATTTTTGGAAGGCCTTCGTTATTTTTGGAAACTCGGAGAACTGCGTACATTTATTTGTGTTTTTACGATTATTAATATGCTCATGTGCATTCCGCTCGGGCTTATGCCAATATTGGCACATACAGAGAAAGAATATGGAATGTGGATGACAGCTATATCGATTGGAACTTTATTGGGGAGTATGTTGTCTGGAAAGCTATTCCGTTATCGTTTGAAAAGTGTTTTTGTTACAGTTAATTTTATCGGTGGAAGTGCTTGGTTTTTATCGTATTTGTTTTTATCAAGCTCTTTACTTTCGGCACTTGTTCTACTTGCTATGTCGTGGATGATGATTGGTGTAATGGGTGTGCAATTTCAAACGATACTGCAAACAAGTATTGATGGGGAGTATTTAGGGAGAGCATTAACAGTTGTGTATGCGATTCAAGGTGCGCTGGCTCCTTTAGGATACTTACTTGGCGGCGTATTAGCTGATTATGTACCAACATCTCAATTGTATAGTATAGGGGCAATTACTCTATTATTAGCGGGAATGTATTTTACACAAAGCCCATTTTTGTCTTATAAGATAGAGGAAGCGGCCTTTAGAGAAAGAGATAATGTAGAAAGGTATTGATGTCATGTCAATTGAACAAGAATTATATGAAGCAGCCATTCAATTTGTGAAGAAACGCTATCCTATAGGTTGGGGAGGGGCGGCAGCAATGTGTACGGAAGATGGCGATATATTGATTAGTGTTGCTCCTGAAGTTATTAATGATTCAACTGAATTATGTATGGAAACTGGGGCGATATGTGAGGCGCATAAGTTAAATAAGAGGATCACACATAGTATTTGTGTGACAAGAGATGACGAACATGATGAATTTAAAGTATTGACCCCATGCGGCGTTTGCCAAGAGCGTTTATTTTATTGGGGCTCGGATGTGAAAGCGGCAATTTATTCTCGAGAGGGAAAACTTATTTTCAAGACGTTACAAGAAATACAGCCGTATCATTGGTATGAGGCATACAAAGATTGCAAAGAGTAATTTAATTAGGGGAAAGGAAGTAGTCATATAAAACGACTACTTCTTCTTTTTTTGCCCAAAAATGGAATTTCTAGTGACAAAAACTAATGGCATTAGTATAATAAAACTAATACCATTAGTTTTCGGAAAGGGAGCTGGAAATATGAGAATGATGCACGAAAAAACAGTATATCAATTGTCATTTTTACCAAGAGTGTTTCCTGTGAATTGTTACTTTGTGGAGGAAGAAGAGGGGTTAACTTTAATTGATGCGGCACTTCCATATAGCGCAAAAGGTATTTTACAAGCGGCTCAGAAAATAGGAAAGCCGATTACGAAAATTGTATTAACGCATGCACATGATGATCACATCGGTGCACTAGACGCATTGAAGGAAGTACTGCCTAATGTTCCTGTTTATATTTCTAAGCGGGATGCTAGGCTGTTAGAAGGAGATACGACATTACAAAGAGATGAACCGAATACGCCAATAAAAGGCGGTGTCCCGAAACAAGTGAAGACAGGGCCAGATGTTTTATTAGCGGATGGGGACCGAATTGGATCGCTTCTTGCGATTATGACGCCGGGACATACACCAGGATCCATGTCGTTTCTTGATACGCGAAATAACGCTCTTATTGTGGGGGATGCCTTTCAAACAAGAGGGGGCATGGCTGTTTCGGGACAAATGAAATTTTGGTTTCCGTTTCCTGCGATGGCAACGTGGAGTAAAGAAGTAGCATTGCAGAGCGCAGAGAAGCTAAGATCCTATGAACCTTCCTTACTTGCAACAGGGCATGGAAAAATGATAAAGGATCCAGGCGCTGCAATAGAGCTTGCTATTAAGGAAGCAAAGCGAAATGTAGAAAGTATGAAGGAGGGTTAATTTATGTCACCGAGAATCGGACTTACATTACAGAAAATTGTAGATACAGCGGCAGAAATCGCAGATACAAATGGCATACAAGAGGTAACATTAGCGTCATTATCGCAAAGGCTCGGAATACGTTCCCCCTCTCTATATAATCATGTGAAAGGGTTACAAGATGTACGGAAAAATCTTGGTATTTACGGAATAGAGCAGCTACACGGGGCGCTGAAAGAGGCGGTAGAGGATAAAAGTATGGACGAGGCAATTTACGCATTAGGAGAAGCGTACGTATCGTTTGTCCGAAAACATCCTGGATTGTATGAAGCAACTTTTTTACGAGATGAAGAAGTGCAGCAAACGGGGGACGGAATTGTAGAGCTTTGCCTTCAAATTTTACAGCAATACGGATTAGAAGGAGAGAAAGCATTGCATGCGACGCGCGGAATAAGAAGTATTTGTCATGGTTTTGCTTCGATTGAACAGCAAGGTGGATTCGGGTTGCCGCTGGATTTAGATGTGAGCTTACATTTATTATTGGAAACATTTATTAAAGGACTGCATGTGATGAAAGAATAAAACCTTAGAAGCGATTCTAAGGTTTTTTCGTGCATACAAATTCCCAAAAAAATAAATACTAAATCGTGAATGAACAAAGAAAGGAAGGCTGTTACAATGCAAAATTTAACTGAACTTGAAGTAGAGAATTTACGTCATCTGATTGGCGGGCATGCAACAGTTATTAACAAATTACAAGAGTATGCACAGACATGTACGGATCCGCAGCTTAGGCAGATTCTGCAAAAAGATGTGCAAGATGCCCAAAATACGAAACAACAATTAATGTCTTTTTTAGGATAGGGGTGTAGAGAACATGAATGAAAAAGATATGGTAAATGATTATTTAGCTGGGTTAAATGCAAGTTTAACGGGTTATGCAAATTATATTGCGCAAGCGAATAATGAACAATTACATCAAACGTTAATTCAAATTCGTAATCAAGATGAAGTAAGGCAGCGCAATCTATATGAGTATGCGATGCAAAAGGGCTATTATCAGCCAGCAGCGCCAGCTAATCCAATGGTTGTTCAGCAGTTAAAGAATCAATTAAGCGCGCAATAAAGTGAAACTTCCATTAGTGACGCTTTTCTCACTGCTGGAAAGCCCGCCTATCTTCTTTGTTTCTCTCTCAATCTTGAGGTGAGGGTCTAGCGGGATAAGAACAGACATATTTCAAAACGGGTAACGTAATTGAGACGTTACTCGTTTTTTTGTGAAGGTATCGGGGCTTTGTCGAAATTATGTGAAAAGGGACATAAAATGTCCATAATATTGTGAAATAGTTCACAAGTTGTACATGGTTTTTACGGTGAAAACTTTTATAATAAAAAGTGTAAGATACATAAAACAAAGAAGATTACATAGAAACAGGAGAGATGGTTATGAATAGAAGTACAAGAAAAATTGCAATTATAGGTACAGGATTAGTTGGATCTAGCTGTGCGTACTCTATTGTGAATCAAGGAATCTGTGAAGAGTTAGCGTTAATTGATATTAATCATGAACGAGCAGTTGGCGAAGCGATGGATTTGTCTCACTGCATTAATTTTACAAATACAAGAACAAAAGTATATGCAGGCGATTATGAAGACTGCAAAGATATGGACATTGTCATTATTACAGCAGGAGCTGCTCCAAAGCCAGGACAAAGTCGTCTTGATACTTTAGGAGCAAGTGCAAAAATTATGGAAAGTGTCGTATCAGGAGTTATGGAAAGCGGCTTTCAAGGTATTTTCTTAATTGCTTCTAATCCAGTTGATATTATTACTTACCAAGTTTGGAAGTTATCAGGTCTTCCGAGAAACCGTGTGATTGGTACTGGGACATCTTTAGATTCTTCTCGCTTAAAAACAATTTTGTCTGAAATATTTGATGTGGATCCTCGTAGCATTCATGGTTACTCATTAGGAGAACATGGCGATTCACAAATGGTTGCTTGGTCTCACGTAACAGTTGGTGGAAAACCGATGCTACAAATTTTAAAAGAGCAAAAAGAACGCTTTGCGGATATTGATTTAGATTCGATTGTTGAACAAACATCAAAAGCAGGTTGGGAAATTTATAAACGAAAAGGAACAACATACTACGGTATTGGGAACTCCTTAGCTTATATTGCACGTTCCATTTTTAATGATGATTATCGTGTTATTGCGGTATCAACAATCCTAGATGGTGAATATGGTGAATATGAAATTTGTACAGGTGTTCCAGCCATCATAACAAGAGATGGTGTGAAAGAGATTGTTGAGTTGAATTTAACAGAAGATGAAGAAAGAAAATTCGCAGCATCAAATGATATTTTACGTGACTATATGAAAGTAATTGGTTACTAAACTAGAAGAAGGTGAAACAGATGAAGGAATACATCATGCCTCGCATATTTAAAGGATCTGCAGGAATTGCACAAGGTATTTTCGTAACTCTTGGAATTGGTCTACTTATTGAGAATATAGGAAGAATTGTTGATATTCCGATGTTAATTACAATCGGAGTTGTTGCAAAATCACTTATGGCGCCAGCAATTGGAGCAGGAATTGCTTTTATGCTCGGAGCAAATGGACTTGTCATTTTCTCCGCGATGGTTGCAGGAGCGATTGGGGCTGGAGCGATTTCGATTACTGCAGCTGGTTTAATGATTAAAACTGGTGAACCAATCGGTGCGTTAATAACAGCGACATTAGCGGTTTATATCGGTAAACGTTTGAGTGGAAAAACAGCATTAGATATGATGCTCGTTCCATTTGCGGCAATATTAGGTTCAGGTTTAGTCGGTATTTGGTTATCTCAAAATATTACTCCGGTCTTAAATACAGTTGGCGCATTTATTAAGGATAGTTCAGCTGGTAGTCCGTTTATCGCGTCTATTGTACTTGCAGTTGTTTGGGGATTGTTATTAATTTCACCAGCTTCATCAGCAGCTTTAGCAATTGCACTTAGCTTAGACGGCGTAGCGGGCGGTGCGGCACTTGCAGGATGCGTCGCTCAATTTATCGGATTCGCTGTTATTTCTGCTAAGGAAAATAATTTAGGCGGTATTTTAGCACAAGCTCTTTGTACACCGAAAGTACAACTTCCGAACATTACTAAAAATCCAATGATTCTTGTACCAACTGTTGTTGCGAGTGCGATTGTCGGTCCTGTATCAGCACTTGTCTTCCAAATTACAGCAGGAAAAGAAATTGCAGGCCTTGGACTTAGTTCTTTAATCGCACCAATTAACTTAATTTCAAGCAAAGGATTAAGCGTTGTTCCAGCGATCGTGATTACTTATATCGTAATTCCAGTAGCTGTTTCTTATGTACTGTATATTATCTTGAAAAAAGCAGGTCGCATTAAACCTGGCGATATGACTGTACCACAATCTTAAAACTAGTAAGAGTGTTACAAATATGCCAATTTGAAAATCTCCTCTTATATAGAGAAAAGCAGACTGAAGAAGCCACAGTCTGCTTTTTTAGTTATAGATTATGCCTCGGCTTGCACCGTAATCTTTTGTTCACGTGATTCAAATACATAGTGCATAGCAGCATAGAGGAAGCTCCCTAGTACAGCACCTGCTACAGCATCTACAAAGGCGTGTTGTTTTGTAAATAAGGTAGATAAAATAATGAGCACACCAACAAATGTTAACAGGGCGTACACCCATTTATTTTGTTCCTTTCGCTTGTAGGCTGTAATCATAATGACAAATGTTGTGAGTACGTGAATGCTAGGAAAACAATTCACCGGTTGATCGATACTATAAATATAGCGCACTAAATTCGCAAATACATCATTGCCGATGACTTCAGGGCGTGTTACGGTTGTTTGCCACATATAATAGACGCTAAAGGAAGTGAGTTTTCCAAATAGTACACTACTTAATGTAACGTAATAGAGCTTTCGATCTGCAAAGCAGTAATAAATAAGAGCCCCATATAAATATGGAAACCAAAGTAAATAGGGAACGATAAATTCTTTTGTAAATGGAATCCATTCATCTATTTTTGTTGTTACATTTACAGCACCTACAGTGGATTGATTTAGCACGTCATAAAGAGCACTTACAGGTATGAGTAGGAGTAGATAAAATAATGGAATAAAGGCTGAAAACTTATTGTTTTTCATAGTAATTCTCCTATTTGTAATGTAATAACTTGGAACTTGAAAAATTATAATATAAAACATGTAAATGAACCATTGATTTTTCTAACATTTTTTGCAAATAAGCTTACAATTTTGTCACTGTACAAATTGAAAGATTGATTAAAAACCCTTTTCTGTTTAGAATGGCGAGGGCATCTGGCCATGTGTAGTAGCGGTCAGGGCCTTTTTTTGCCACGTGCAAGCTATGTTGTGTTCTGCATAACTGCGATTTATATTTATCATATTTGCAGGTATCGATATGGGTGAAGCGATTTTTAAACAAACGTTTGTTTAACATGTATGTTCTGTTTGGCTGCATTAATCAAACGTTTGTTTAATATGTATGTTCTGTTTGGCTACATTAAACAAACGTTTGTTTAAAAGATTAGAAATAGGAATTTCACCGTTTACATACCTTTTCTTTATGTGCTATAACGTATAAAGCAGAAGAATGAATATAAAGTTTCAAGTGATACATTAGGTTAATTTTTTCGCGGTAGTAACATGTTTTTAAGGATTTATAAAAAAATAAAAATTTTGAAGGATAAAATAATTTTTTAGCGAAATAAGTAAAAGTTTGAAATAAAAAAATATTTTTTATATGATAAGGGTAAAGGTTAGTGAAAAGTAGGTGAATGTATGTCAGTAACATTTTATTCATATCCAAAATGTGGAACATGCCAAAAGGCAAAAAAATGGTTAGACGCAAATGATGTAGCACATGAAATGGTTCATATTGTCGAAAATCCACCATCTAAGGAGGAACTTCGCAGTATATATGAAAATAGTGAATTGCCATTAAAAAAATTCTTTAACACAAGTGGGATGCGATATCGCGAGCTTGGGTTAAAGGACAAGCTAAAAGATGCAAGTGAAGAGGAAATGTTAGACATGCTTGCTTCTGACGGCATGTTAATTAAACGACCAATTGTAACAGGCGGTAATGATGTAACGGTTGGCTTTAATGAAGAGCAATTTGAAAGCGTGTGGAAAAGGTACCAATAAGGTGCTTTTACATAATTAATACATTCATTGGAGGTACAGACATGAGCATTCCAAAACAATTACGTTACTCTGAAGAGCACGAGTGGGTACAAGTTGAAGGCAATCAAGTTACTATCGGTATTACAGATTTCGCACAACACGAATTAGGAGATATCGTATTCGTAGAACTTCCTGAAGTTGGTGCAACAATTGCAGCTGACGAGCCATTCGGTAGCGTAGAGTCTGTTAAAACAGTTTCTGAATTATACGCACCTGTAGCAGGTAAAGTTGTAGCAATAAACGAAGACTTAAATGACAAGCCAGAGCTTGTTAACGAATCTCCATACGAAGGTGCATGGATGGTTAAAGTTGAGCTTGAAGATGCAGGTCAAGTAGAGAAATTATTAACTGCAGAACAATACGAAGAAATGATTAATCAAGACTAATCTGAAAAGGACAGCTGTGAGCTGTCCTTTTTTATTTGTGCTGTTTTTTAAAAGTGATTGAAAAATAAGCAAAAAAACCTGTCTTTTTAGGTGGGCGAGAGCATCTGGTCATGCATAGGAGCGGTTAGGAGCTTTTCCTGCCACATGCAAGGATTAAACCTAAGGGAGAAATTGAGTGCAGGTCATCTTTGTTCTACATAATAGCGACTTAGCTGTTGGAAAATCAAAATGGATGTATATAGAACATAGTTTTTTTCTACTTAGAAATGATAGGAATGGAGCTTTTCTTAAATATGTTTCGGAACGAGCCACTTATGCTTTTCTTATTGTCCAGCTCCGCTTTTCTTTACAAAAATAAACAGGAAACAACATTGAAATATCGAATATACTATATACTAAAGCTAATGTTATATCATAGTATACGGTGATCGGGTGATGCCAAGTGGTCTATGTAGAAAAAGTAATTATTGTTGAAGGTAAGTCAGATAAGCGAAAGATTGAAACAATTATTAGAGAACCGGTGGAAATTGTTTGTACAAATGGTACAATTGGTTTGTCAAAAATGGATGAGCTCATTGACCAGTTGTATGATAAAGAAGTATATGTTCTTGTGGACGCGGATGATGCTGGAGAGAAATTGCGCAAACAGTTTCGGCGAGAATTTCCACATGCTGAACATATTTACATTGATCGCTCATATCGAGAGGTTGCGACTGCACCACCATCTCATTTAGCGAACGTTTTATGGGGAGCCGATATTGACGTCTATACAGAATTTTTACGGTAAGGAATGGTACGATGATAGATTGGACAGGACATGAAGCAGAAGTTGCAGTTAGAGACCAAGAAAAAACGGTGTTATATGTATATACACCAATGTGTGGTACGTGCCAGCTTGCGAAAAAAATGCTAACGGTTGTTGAAGTAGCGTTGCCTCATTTAGAAATTGGAATGCTGAATGTAAATTATGCACCGCATTTTGCGCGGGAGTATCAAATTGAAAGTGTTCCGTGTTTACTTATATTTGAGAAGAATAAACTTGTAAAGAAAATATATGCATTTCAATCTGTGGAATATTTATATATGGAATTACAATAGGCGGCAAAAAAATTGCCGCCTCGACATATTTCTTGGGAAATAGTGAGAGATAAATGGTTTTTTATACAGCATTTGTCGAGAGAATGATACAGGAGAGTGCGTAATAAAGATGGAATGGTAATATGTAAAACGTGATATGGGGAGTGTGATAAAGATGACATTGTATTCACTGCTTCAATCATTTGTAACATATGCCAATACGCAATATCACTTAGAACCACTATTACCACAATTTGAAAAGGTTGTTTGTTTTACTTTCCAAGATGAATGTTATTCATTGAATATTTCAAGAGAGAAAATTGAACTTATAAATGGTGCGGTGGGAACTGAAGAACTTGTTTGTTTTCAAGAAACAGATTTGCGGTTGTTGATTACAGGGCAAGTACGCTTGCAGTCACTCTTGCGCAGAAATGCAATTACATATAAAGGGACATATCGAACGATGCTATTATTAGAATCTGTATTTCATATTTGTAAACCGCTACAAATGGGTGCTTAAATTTCAGAAAGTTTATTCTTTGCGAAAATTTCTGTTGACATCTATTTCATGCGTTGATACAATTCAAAACATAAAATAACGAAAACTTAATAACGATAAAATCAGACGAAATTTATATCTGATTTTCTCTTATCAAGAGAGGTGGAGGGACTGTGCCCTGTGAAACCCGGCAACCGTCAACTTATGTTGAAATGGTGCCAATTCCTGCAAAGCGAATGCTTTGAGAGATGAGAGGAAAGGATAATGGTAATTTGTGTATAAAAAACCTTTCTGCTCATTTTCAAGCAGAAAGGTTTTTTTTGTTGTTTCGGTGTAGGAGGACACTTGAACGACAAAACTTTTATAGAGTGATAGCGGGAAGCCGCTTACGCTTTTTATGTAATCCAGCTTCAGCGGCTAGAATCTCCGGTCGTTTCGCTCTCTCGGTCGAGAGCTCCAACGTCCTGCGATTCTGAACGAGCCGCTTACGCTTTTTAATTTAAAAAAGGGGTGACATCGATGATTATATTAGAAAATGTAAGGAAGATATATCGTTCTAAACACGGTGATGTTACCGCTGTGGATGATGCGAATTTACAAATAGAAAAGGGCGAGATTTTCGGGGTGATTGGCTATAGTGGCGCTGGAAAGAGTTCGCTAATTCGTTTGTTTAATCAATTGGAGAAACCAACGTCTGGAAAGATTACGGTTGGAGCACGTGTGATTTCGGCAATTACAGGTAAGGAACTTCGAGAAGCACGTCAAGAAATCGGGATGATTTTTCAGCATTTCAACTTACTGTGGTCACGAACTGTTCGTGAAAATATTGCTTTCCCGCTTGAGATTGCTGGGGTGGCAAAAGAGAAACGAAATCAGCGCGTAGATGAATTAATTCGTCTTGTTGGTTTAGAGGGACGAGGAGATGCATATCCATCTCAGCTAAGTGGCGGACAAAAGCAGCGCGTTGGTATTGCAAGAGCATTAGCGAATAATCCGAAAGTATTATTGTGTGATGAAGCAACGTCAGCATTAGATCCGGAAACGACAGATCAAATTTTAGATTTGCTTCTCGATATTAATAAGCGTCTTGGGTTAACGATTGTACTTATTACGCATGAAATGCATGTCATTCAAAAAATTTGTAACCGCGTTGCTGTTATGGAAAAAGGGAAGATTGTTGAAAGTGGCAGCGTGTTAGAGGTATTTCGTAATCCGCAGCAAGAAATTACAAAGCGCTTCATTAAACAAATAACAGATTTTGAAGATGCAGATGAGGCAATTGAACATTTAGCAGAGAAATACCCAGAAGGAAAAGTAGTGAAATTACAGTTTGTTGGTGAAGCAGTAGAAAGACCAGTTTTACAGGAGTTAATGAAGCAAGATGGAGTGGAAGTGAGCATTCTACAAGGGAATATTGCCCAAACGACAAGCGGAGCGTATGGAAGCTTAATCGTTCATTTAAATGGCAAAGAAGATGTGATTGCAAAAGCAATTGCAACGATTCAACAGGAACAAGTCGAGCTGGAGGTGATTGCACATGGATAATCTATTTCAAAATGTTGATTGGGATAAAATGCTAGTGGCTACTCAGGATACACTATACATGGCGGCAGTTGCCACACTTGCAACGTTTGTATTGGGGCTTATTCTTGGATTAGTACTGTTTCTTACAAGTAAAGATAATTTATGGGAGAACAAACCAGTCAATGTTGTAATTGGAGCATTTGTAAATATTTTTCGTTCCATCCCGTTCATTATTTTAATTATTTTACTCCTTCCATTTACGAAGTTTTTTGTAGGTACCATTCTTGGAGCAAGTGCTGCATTGCCAGCATTAATTATTGGAGCAGCGCCGTTTTATGCGAGATTGGTTGAAATTGCGCTTCGTGAAATTGATAAAGGTGTCATTGAAGCATCGAAAGCGATGGGAGCAAAGACGAGTACAATTATTTTTAAAGTATTAATACCAGAATCTTTGCCAGCACTTGTGTCAGGTATTACTGTAACGGCAATTGCCCTTGTCGGTTATACAGCGATGGCTGGAGCAGTTGGTGCCGGCGGCCTTGGTACACTTGCTTATTTAGATGGATTCCAGCGGGGCAATAGCGATGTAACTCTCATGGCAACAATTCTTGTGCTTGTGATCGTATTTATTATTCAAGTGTTTGGGGACTTCTTTACGAAGCGACTTGATAAAAGATAAAAAGGAGTTTTCGTCTCAGCCAAAGACTTTCTATAGATTTACTATTTTGAATATTGGGAAAAGGAAGGGTGTCATTATATGAAAAAGGTATTATTTTCAGCACTTATTGCTGTATTTGTATTTGCATTAGCTGCTTGTGGTAGCGGCGGAAAAGATGAAAAGAAACTTGTGATTGGTGCTTCTAACGTACCGCATGCAGTTATTTTAGAAAAAGCGAAACCACTATTAGAGAAAAAAGGAATTAAATTGGATATTAAACCATTCCAAGATTATGTATTACCAAACAAAGCGTTAGCTGATAAAGATATTGATGCGAACTATTTCCAACACATTCCGTATTTAGAGAAAGAAATTCAAGATAAAGGCTATAATTTTGAAATAGCAGGGAAAATTCATTTAGAACCAATTGGTGTGTATTCTCAAAAATATAAAAGCTTAAAAGATCTTCCAAATGGGGCAACAATTATTATGAGTAACTCTGTTACTGATCATGGACGTGGGTTAGCAATTCTACAAAAAGAAGGCATTATAAAAATTAAAGATGGTGTAGACCCTGTTAAAGCAACGACAAAAGATATTGCAGAAAACCCGAAAAACTTGAAGTTCAAAACAGACATTGAGCCGGGCTTGTTACCACAAGTGTATAACAATAAAGAAGGCGATGCGGTTTTAATTAACTCAAACTATGCAATTGATGCGAAATTAAACCCAGAAAAAGATGCGATTGCGATTGAAGGCAATGATTCTCCATACGCCAACGTAGTTGTTGTTCGTAAAGGTGACAAAGATAAAAAAGAAATTAAAGCACTTATAGAAGTGTTACATTCAAAAGAAATTCAAGATTTCATTAAGAAAGAATACAAAGGAGCTGTGCTTCCTTTAAGTGAATAAGGTGAAAAAAGGGCTGGAATTTCTTGGCCCTTTTTTCTTTATATAATTAGGAAGAAAGGTGTATCATAATATAATGTGCAGAATATTCCTGTTCGGATTTGTAGAAAAATTGTTACATTTTTTCAACGTTTGCAGTATCATTTTATTTGATATAAAATTAGAATGAGAATAAAATGAGAATGTGAACGTTTTAGGAATTTTTAAAATGTATATATAGAATTATTGGAGGTATTGAGATGGCTGGTTCTACATTAACGATTAAAGATTTACATGTATCAATTGATGGAAAAGAGATTTTAAAAGGTGTAAACCTTGAAGTAAAAGGTGGAGAAATCCATGCAATTATGGGACCTAACGGAACAGGTAAATCAACTTTATCTTCTGCAATCATGGGTCACCCAAAATATGAAGTAACACAAGGCAGCATCATCATCGACGGTGAAGATGTATTAGAAATGGAAGTAGATGAGCGCGCACAAGCTGGTTTATTCCTAGCAATGCAATATCCAAGTGAAATTAGCGGAGTAACAAATGCCGACTTCTTACGTTCTGCAATTAATGCACGACGCGAAGAAGGCGATGAAATTTCTCTTATGAAATTTATCCGTACATTAGATAAAAACATGGAATTCCTAGAAATGGATCCATCAATGGCACAACGTTATTTAAATGAAGGTTTCTCTGGCGGTGAGAAAAAACGTAACGAAATTCTTCAATTAATGATGATTCAGCCAAAAATCGCAATCTTAGACGAAATTGACTCTGGTCTTGATATCGATGCATTAAAAGTTGTATCTAAAGGTATTAACGAAATGCGCGGCGAAGATTTCGGTTGCTTAATGATCACGCACTACCAACGTTTATTAAATTACATCACTCCAGATCATGTACACGTTATGATGAATGGTCGTGTTGTGAAATCTGGCGGCCCTGAGCTTGCACAACGTTTAGAAGCTGAAGGTTATGACTGGATTAAGAAAGAACTAGGTATTGAAGACGAAACAGAAGAGCAAGAAGCGTAAGAGAGGAGCATAAACATGACAATTGGTACATTACCTTTCGATCAAGATTCTATCCGTCAACTTGCAAGCGAAGCGAATGAAGCTGCTTGGTTGACTGAGTTCCGCTTACAAGCTCTTGCAAAGGCAACTGAACTTCCAATGCCAACACCAGATAAAACGAAAATTGATAAATGGGATTTTATCGGCAAAGGTAAAACTGTAAAGCAAGAGCCTGTAGGTTCTTTTGAAGAACTTCCAGAAGCAGTGAAAAATATAATTGATGAAAATAATAACGTACTTGTACAGCGTAGTGGTACAACTGCATTCGTTTCTTTAGCAGAAGAAGCAAAAACAAAAGGCGTTATTTTTACAGATATCGTAACAGCTGCAACTGAGCATGCTGAACTAGTGCAAAAGTATTTAATGAAAGATGGCGTGAAAGTTGACGAGCACCGTTTAACAGCTCTTCATGCTGCACTAATCAACGGCGGTGCGTTCGTATACGTTCCGAAAAACGTTGTTCTTGAAACACCACTTCAAGCTGTATTCTTAGTAGACGGCGAAGAAGCAAACGTTTATAACCACGTATTATTTGTTGCAGATGCAAATAGTTCTGCAACATATGTAGAAAACTACGTGGCAAATGAAACTGTTACAGGTATTGCAAATATCGTGGCAGAAGTTATTGTAGAGCAAGGCGCACAAGTGAAATTTGGTGCGGTTGACTTATTAGCGAAAGACGTGACATCTTACGTAAACCGCCGCGGCGTAGTAGGACGAGACGGACGTCTTGAGTGGGCATTAGGTCTTATGAACGATGGAAATACAATTTCTGAGAACGTAACGAACTTAATGGGCGACGGTTCATTTGCTGATACAAAAACAGTAACAATTGGTCGTGGGTCTCAAACGCAAAACTTTACAACAAAAGTTGTTCACTTCGGTAAACATTCTGAAGGTTTCATCTTAAAACATGGTGTTCAAAAAGATAGTGCAACATCTATCTTTAACGGAATTGGTAAAATTGAGCACGGTGCATCTAAATCAAATGCACAGCAATCTTCTCGCGTTCTTATGTTAAATGAGAAAGCGCGCGGTGATGCAAACCCAATCCTTTTAATTGATGAAGACGATGTAATGGCAGGTCACGCAGCTTCTGTAGGACGCGTAGATCCTACACAACTATACTACTTAATGAGCCGTGGTATTCCGAAGAAAGAAGCAGAACGTTTAGTCATCCATGGATTTTTAGCACCTGTAGTAAATGAGCTTCCAATCGAAGGAGTAAAGGCACAGCTTGTTGAGGTAATCGAAAGGAAAGTTCGCTAATGGATATTCATGAAATACGCAAACAGTTTCCAATTCTTGATCAAAAGGTGAACGGCAAACAACTTGTTTATTTCGATAGTGCGGCAACTTCTCAAAAACCGATTCAAGTCATTGAAACGTTAGAACGTTATTATAAAGAGTACAATTCGAATGTGCATCGCGGTGTTCATACGCTCGGTACGAAAGCGACCGATGCGTATGAAGGTGCACGCGAGAAAGTTCGTAAGTTTATTAATGCAAAATCAATGGAAGAAATTATTTTTACGCGCGGTACAACAACGGCGTTAAATACAGTTGCGGCAAGTTATGGTATGGAAAATGTAAAGACAGGCGATGAAATTGTCATCTCTTACATGGAGCACCATAGTAATATCATTCCTTGGCAACAAGTTGCGAAGAAAACAGGTGCAACGTTAAAATATCTTCCGCTTCAAGAAGACGGAACAATTTCATTAGAAGATGTTCGTCAAACGATTACGCCAAATACAAAAATCGTTTCTATTATGTACGTATCAAATGTGCTTGGAACGATTAACCCTGTAAAAGAAATCGCAGAAATCGCACATCAAAACGGTGCCATTATGGTCGTTGATGGTGCACAAAGTACACCGCATATGAAAGTGGATGTACAAGATTTAAACTGTGATTTTTACACTTTATCCGCTCATAAAATGTGCGGACCAACAGGTATCGGCGTATTATATGGTAAGAAGGAATTGCTTAACAATATGGAGCCGGTTGAATTTGGCGGTGAGATGATCGATTTCGTAGATTTACAAGAATCTACGTGGAAAGAGCTTCCGTGGAAATTTGAAGCAGGTACACCGATTATTGCGAATGCAATCGGGCTTGGAGCTGCGATTGATTTCTTAGAAGAAATTGGTCTTGATCATATTGAAAAGCATGAGCATGAATTAGCGCAGTATGCTTTAGAAAGACTATCAGAAGTAGACGGTGTTACAATTTATGGTCCAAAGAAACGTGCAGGCCTTATTACATTCAATATTGATGAAGTACATCCGCATGATGTAGCAACAGTATTAGATGTAGAAGGAATTGCGGTTCGTGCCGGTCATCACTGTGCACAACCGCTGATGAAGTGGCTAAAAGCTTCTTCTACAGCACGTGCAAGTTTCTATTTATATAACACAAAAGAAGAAATTGATACATTTGTCGAAGCGCTGACGAAAACAAAGGAGTATTTCACAAATGTCATTTAATAATTTAGATACGTTATATCGCCAAGTTATTATGGATCATTATAAAAATCCACGTAACCATGGCGTATTAGAAGATAGTGTTACGGTTAACTTAAACAATCCAACTTGCGGCGATCGCATTCAACTTACGATGAAAGTAGAAGATGGGATTGTGCAAGAAGCGAAGTTTGAAGGAGAAGGTTGTTCCATCTCTATGTCTTCTGCTTCTATGATGACGCAAGCAGTAAAAGGAAAGAAAATTGAAGAAGCGCTTCAGCTTTCGAAAATTTTCTCTGATATGATGCTAGGAAAAGAATATGATGACAGCATTGATTTAGGAGATATTGAAGCATTACAAGGTGTATGCAAATTTCCAGCGCGTATTAAGTGTGCAACATTAGCTTGGAAAGCGTTAGAAAAAGGCTTGAACGAGGAGAAGTAATGCAGATCACTTCCTAAAGAAGAGGTTATCCAAGGAGGGACATACGAACATGGCGAAACAGCTGCCAGATATCGGCGATTATAAATATGGTTTCAAAGATAAAGACGTTTCGATTTTCCGTGCTGAGCGCGGTTTAACAAAAGAAATCGTAGAAGAGATTTCACGTATGAAAGAAGAACCACAGTGGATGTTAGACTTCCGTTTAAAATCTCTGGATCACTTCTATGAAATGCCAATGCCACAATGGGGCGGAGACTTAAATGATTTAAACTTTGATGAAATTACGTACTACGTAAAACCATCTGAGAAATCTGAGAAGTCTTGGGATGAAGTACCTGATGAAATTAAAGCAACATTTGATAAATTAGGTATTCCAGAAGCAGAGCAAAAATATTTAGCGGGTGTATCTGCACAGTACGAATCTGAAGTTGTATACCACAACATGAAAGAAGACCTAGAAGCACTAGGAATCGTATTTAAAGATACAGATAGCGCATTAAAAGAGAACGAAGATATTTTCCGTGAGCATTTCGGAAAAGTAATTCCGCCAACAGATAACAAATTCTCTGCATTAAACTCTGCAGTTTGGTCTGGTGGATCATTCATCTACGTTCCAAAAGGTGTGAAAGTTGATACACCACTTCAAGCGTATTTCCGTATTAACTCTGAAAATATGGGACAATTTGAACGTACGCTTATTATCGTAGACGAAGGCGCACATGTACATTACGTAGAAGGTTGTACAGCACCTGTTTACACAACAAACTCACTTCACAGTGCGGTAGTAGAAATCATCATTAAGAAAGATGCATATTGCCGTTATACAACAATCCAAAACTGGGCAAACAACGTATACAACCTAGTTACAAAACGTGCGGTTTGTGAAGCAAACGCAACGATGGAATGGATTGACGGTAACATCGGATCAAAATTAACGATGAAATACCCAGCTGTTATCTTAAAAGGCGAAGGCGCTCGCGGTTTAACATTATCAATTGCGATTGCTGGTAAAGGCCAACACCAAGATGCTGGTGCGAAAATGATTCACTTAGCACCAAATACATCTTCAACAATCGTTTCTAAATCGATTGCAAAACATGGTGGTAAAGTAACATACCGTGGTATTGTACACTTCGGACCAAAAGCGACAAACTCTCGTTCTAACATCGAATGTGACACATTAATCATGGATAACCAATCTACATCTGATACGATCCCTTACAACGAGATCAAAAACGATCACGTTTCACTTGAGCACGAAGCGAAAGTATCAAAAGTATCAGAAGAACAATTATTCTACCTAATGAGCCGCGGTATTTCTGAGCAAGAAGCAACAGAAATGATCGTAATGGGCTTCATCGAGCCATTCACTCGCGAACTTCCAATGGAATACGCAGTAGAAATGAACCGTCTAATCAAATTTGAGATGGAAGGTTCTATCGGTTAATATTTAAAATTAGAAGCGCCCTGTTTACAGGGCGTTTTTTTCATGGCCATAAATATATCGGCGATTTTTCCGATATATCGGCGCAACTGCAGCATTTATCAGCGACTTTTATGATATATCAGCGCTTCGACATGAAATAAAGATTTTTCGATGTGAAATAAAGATTAGTCGACGATATTCGACGCGTGAAAAACGGTCTATAAAAAAATTTATCAATATACAAATATTAATATAGTATGATATGATTTTCAATATAAAAAGGAGGGATTATTTTGAAAATTCTAAACAAAACTGAAGGAATGAAAGTATTAGCATGTTTATCAATTGGTTTATGCACTTTTAACTATTCATCTATTTCTTTCGCTGAAACACCTAAAAGCAATTCAGCTGATGCAACGAAAAATGTTATTGGTATTGATACTGGTATAGGAAATCTAAAGTATAATAATCAAGAGGTTTTAGCAGTAAATGGTGATAAAGTAGAGAGTTTTGTTCCGAAAGAGGGTAAAAATTCAAATGGTAAATTTGTAGTGGTTGAACGTGAGCGTAAATCACTTACAACTTCACCAGTGGATATTTCAATTATTGATTCTGTGGCTAATCGTACTTATCCAGGGGCAGTACAACTTGCAAATAAAGCTTTTGCAGATAATCAACCTGATTTATTAGTGGCTAAGAGAAAACCTTTGAATATTAGTATAGACTTACCTGGTATGAAAAAAGAAAATACAATAACTGTCCAAAATCCAACATATGGTAATGTGTCTGGAGCAGTAGATGAGTTAGTATCTACTTGGAATGAAAAGTATTCAAAAACACATACGTTACCTGCAAGAATGCAGTATACAGAATCTATGGTGTATAGTAAATCTCAAATCGCAAGTGCTCTTAATGTTAATGCTAAATATCTTGACAATTCACTGAATATTGACTTTAAGGCGATTGCAGATGGAGAGAAAAAAGTGATGGTTGCGGCATATAAGCAAATCTTTTATACCGTAAGTGCAGAACTACCAAACAATCCATCAGATCTTTTTGATAATAGTGTTACGTTTGACGAGTTAAATCGTAAAGGGGTAAGCAATGAGGCTCCGCCTGTTATGGTGTCAAATGTAGCTTATGGTAGAACAGTTTATGTGAAATTAGAAACATCATCTAAGAGCAAAGATGTACAAGCTGCTTTTAAAGCCTTAATTAAGGGTCAAGGCGTTGAAGCGAGTGGACAGTACAAAGATATTTTTGAAGACAGTACCTTTACTGCTGTAGTATTAGGCGGAGATGCAAAAGAGCATAACAAGGTTGTTACAAAAGATTTTAATGAAATCCGAAATGTAATTAAAGATAATGCAGAATTAAGTCCTAAAAATCCAGCATACCCAATTTCATATACTAGCTCTTTCTTAAAAGATAATGCAACTGCTGCTGTTCATAACAATACAGATTATATTGAGACTACAACTACAGAATATTCTAGTGCGAAAGTGACGCTTGATCATACTGGTGCATATGTTGCTCAATTTGATGTATCTTGGGATGAATTCTCGTATGATGAAAATGGTAAAGAAGTACTATCCCATAAAACTTGGGAAGGAAACGGCAGAGACAGAACTGCTCATTTCAATACAGTAATCCCACTACCACCGAATGCGAAAAATGTAAAAGTTCTAGCAAAAGAATGTACAGGTCTTGCATGGGAATGGTGGAGAACAATTATTAATGAACAAAATGTTCCATTAACAAATGAAATAAAAGTTTCAATTGGAGGAACAACATTATATCCAACTGCTAATACTAGTCATTAATTAGAAGTGGAAGCGCCCTGTTTACAGGGCGCTTTTTTCATGACCAGAAATATATCGGCGCTTCGACATGGAAAAAAGATTCCTCGACCACGTTCGACACAAAAAAGCCACCTCATCATCAAAATGAGGTGACTTTATTAGTACGCTTATAGCGAATCCATAATTTTTTCATGCCGATGAAAATGCTGTAGCCGATTAATGCGCCGCTAGTATTCAGAATAATATCGTCCACATCAAAAATACCAGTAAAAGTTAGTGATTGCAGTAATTCGATAAAGAATACGATTTTAATAAAAAGCTTACAAGCTAATTTCCAGTTGTTTACTTTCGGGCATACATACAAATCCGATGAAATCTCACCGGATTTTTCTCCTTTAACAAGGATAGTGTGTTAAATTTTTGTTTTATAATATGGAAAATTTTGAATTAAAATGCTTTACGTTGATAAATGATTAATGATACTCCCCATGAAATCATATAAGCACATGCGATTATAACTGTAGCTATGCTACACAATGCAGGTATAGATAAGCTGAAAATAGCATCGGTAACTGTATTAAACTCTGTTGCAAGAAATTGTACCGCACCTGGACCAAAGAAAGTTAATACTAAAAATAAGCCCATAATAATCAAAAATAGATGATCTTGTTTAAATTGATAAAATAGTGGAAATGTAAAGGCGGCAAATAGTAAAAATAATGCATTGCTCATTATAATATGCTCTACAGTAAATGACTTTTGAAAGATGATAAGCATTGCGCTTGTTACAGTAATTGCTAGCAACATGTAAACAATTGCTCCAATATAACGTGAAGCGACAATTTCCTTACGTGTATATGGTAAAGAATTTAATAAAATATTTGTTTCTGCCTTTGCATCGTAGGCATGCGTATTAACTGGAATCAAAATACTTGCAATCGTAAATATTAAAATAGGATGCTTGTTCATCACAATAAAAAAGATAATAAAGCCTAAATAAAAGAGCAATTGTTTCTTCTGTAAAATTAAATCGCGTTTGATTAAATTAAGCATGATGCCCTACTCCTTTCGAGTAATACATAATATCTTCTAATGAGGCGTGTTCAATTATAACCTCATTACCAAAAATTTGTTCAACCTCAGCTACATTATTCGTTAATGCCTCAAAGCCAGTCGGTGCACGATGAACATGCATAAAGGCTTTTTCTGTATCGCGGTCTAATAAATCTGTACGACCTTTTACTAAGGCATAGTTTTCTTCCACCTCATGAATCGACTGATTAAACATTAATTTTCCCTCTTTTAAAAAGGCAATAAAATCAGCGATGCGATCTAAATCTGTCGTAATATGTGTAGAGAAGAAAATTGTGCGATTGCCATCAAGCATTAATTCATGTAGTAAATTGAGTAACTCACGTCTAAATATTGGGTCTAAGCCTGCTGTTGGCTCATCCATAATAATCAACTCGGCATGATGTGATAGCGCAAGTGCTAATGAAGCTTTCATCTGCATACCTTTTGAGAAGGTTTTAATCGCTTTATTCATCGGCAGTTCAAACTGCTCTACATACTGCTTAAATATCATTTCATCCCAGTTTTTGTAAGCGGGTGCGACCATTCGCTTAATATCCTTTAGATTTAAGCCCTCATAAAATACGTTACTATCAAAAACAAAACCGATGCGCTCTTTAATTTCCTTTTCGTGCGATGCGTAGTCTAAGCCGAAAATTTTAATCTCACCTGCATCTGGCTTTAATAAGTTCATCATCATTTTAATGATTGTCGATTTACCTGCACCATTTGCGCCAATGAAGCCTGTTACAAATCCTTTTTTGATTTGTAAATTTAATTGCTCTATCGAAAAACCTTGAAATGTTTTACTAACATTGTGTAGCTCTACTATATTCTCCATACATTTTACTCCTCATATAAAATAGTTAATAATTCTCGCAGTTCCGTTAAGGGTAGCCCGATTTCCTTACTATTAGTAATGACAGACAATAACTGTTCTTCAATAACTTTTAATTTTTTCTCACGTACTACATCTAAATTTTGTTCAGCAACAAAAGAGCCCCTACCTACAATTGAATAAATAAAGCCTGCTTTTTCTAACTCCTCATACGCGCGCTTTGTTGTGATAATACTGACTTGTAAATCCTTGGCGAGCTGGCGCATTGATGGGAGTGGCGATCCCTCTTTTAAATCACTACTCAAAATTAGTGATTTTATTTGATTGGTAATTTGTTCGTAAATTGGCTCCTTAGAACTGTTTGAAATAATTATTTGCATGCAAATCCCTCTTAGTCTTTATATTGTATATATACTTTATATACAATATATATATTTTGTATTAAAAATGCAATGTTTTTTCAGAAAATTTTTAAGGAGAATCTTTTGCTTTTCCCCTCAATGAGAGTACAATGTAAAATAGCAAGAAAAGACGAAAAGTATTTACAGGATTTAAGCTTATATATAGCGTAAACAAGAAGTATGAAATTGAGAGGAGGTTTTTTCTCTGCAAGAAGTAACAATTCATTTTTATCATACGAATGATATACATAGTCATTTTGAAAATTGGCCGCAAATTTCTCGTTTTGTGTTAGAAGAGAAAAAGCGTCGTCTTGCGGCTGGTGAAGCGGTCTTTACTTTAGATATTGGCGATCATGTTGATCGTTTTCATATGATTTCTGAGGCAACGAGTGGAAAAGGAAATGTGCAGCTTTTAAATGAAGCATTGTACGATTATGTAACGATTGGGAACAATGAAGGGATTACACTTGCTAAAGAGCAACTGGATCATCTTTATGACGATGCGAATTTTGAAGTGCTTGTTGCTAATTTATTTGAAAGTGATCAAACGCGTCCGAAGTGGGCAAAACCATATGTACTGCAAACGCTTGATAACGGAATTACGGTCCTATTTATCGGTTTAACAGTCGCATATCCTGATTTTTATGCGAAGCTAGATTGGCATATTGAAGATCCGTATTTACATTTAGAAGCGATTTTAGAAGAGGTGCGTTCGCAGGCAGATGTGATTGTTGTTTTGTCTCATTTAGGGAAGAATGCAGATGAATATATGGCAGAGCATTATGACATAGATGTGATTTTAGGTGCGCATACTCACCATTTATTTGAACGCGGCGTATTGGTAAATGGAACGCTTCTTTGCTGCGGAGAGAAGTGGGGGCATTACGTCGGACATGTGCAAATAGACGTAGATGTAGAGACAAAGAAAGTGACGAAAAAAGATGGACGGGCAATTAGTACGAGGCGATTAGGTGCATACGGGGACTTTCTTGCTTTATTAGAAGAGCTTGAACAAGACAGTAAACTCATCATGGCAGAGCCTGTTGTAACATTAAAAGAATCGTTAGAAATGGATTGGTTTCAGGAAACGAAATTTGCTCATATGCTTGCTGAGTCGCTCAAAGAATGGTGTGATGCTGAAATCGGTATGGTAAATGCAGGCGTTTTACTTGAAGGACTGCAAGAAGGTGTCGTGACAAGAGGAGATATTCATCGCATTTGTCCACATCCAATTAACCCGTGCCGTTTGCAGATAACGGGAAAAACATTACGAGATGTCATTTTGAAAGCGCGTCGTCCCAATATGGAACAGCTTGAAGTAAAAGGTTTAGGATTTCGCGGAAAAGTTATGGGAAAAATGATATATGCGGGCGTTGAAGTGATCCCAGATACGATTCCAGGTAATAAAATATTACTCGAAGATGTCGTGATCAACGGAGAATCATTAGACTTAGAACGAATTTACACAGTAGGGACAATTGATATGTTTACATTTGGCTATTTGTATCCAGAGCTTGCAGTTGTATCGGAAAAAGAATACTATATGCCAGAACTACTCCGTGATGTTTTGACAAATACATTACTGACATCTGTATCATCTGTAAAATTATAGACTATTGCGTTTGTATTCACATTCGTTTTTCTCTTTTCATACAGATAAAGAGAGAGGAGTGTGAGCTATGGTTAATATAGAACCTATTGTAATAAATGAGCATACGTTTATAGCAGTGAGTGTACAGCTTCCGAAAACAAATCTGTTAGCTGTTAAGAGCGATAAAGGATATATTATGTGCGGCGCTCTGGATGTGGGGTTATTAAATGAAAAGTTAAGTGATCGTGGCATTCTTGCCGGGCGCGCCGTTGGGGTGAGAACAATTGAGCAGTTGTTAGAAGCCCCCCTTGAATCGGTTACGGTTGAAGCAGAGAGATTAGGAATTACAGCTGGTACAATTGGAAAAGAAGCATTGTTAAAAATGATTTAATATATCGTCCCTCTTTTTTGCATATACATGTGTAAGAAGGAGGGATTTTGTTATGCGTGCGTTTCGCCCCCGAACTTCTCGATTTCGGAAAGGACCATTGCCATTTCGTTACGTATTGCTGATTTCATTCGCTATTTTTATTTTGCTTACCTTACAAGGATTGTGGATTGTGAATAAGAGCATTCAGCCGACTTTAATGAAATATGCAGAAATGCAAACGAAGCGGACGGCGACAGTTGTGATGACGAAGGCAGTGAAAGATAGGGTTGCAAAAGGCATCAACGTTGATTCATTAATGAAAGTGCAAACGGATAAGAACGGAAAAGTTTCGACAATGGATTTAAATACAGAAGCAGTTAATGAAATTTTAACGTCAACGACAACGTACATAGAGGAATATTTACACCAGGTTGAAAAAGGAAATACGAAAGCGTTAGGATTATCAGAAGATGACGGGACGGCACTATCTGTTCCGCTCGGAAGAATTACGGATAACGCATTGCTCGGTAATATAGGACCAGATATTCCGGTTACGTTTACAACAATTGGTCATGTAACGACAAATATTAAACAAGATTTCCAGCAGCAAGGGATTAATAATACGGCGATAAAAATTGTGATGGAAATTGAAGTGGCACTGCAAGTGATTATTCCGTTCCATACAAAAGAAGTAACTGTGAAGCAAGATATTCCAATTGCCACGCGCATCGTTCAAGGTGAGGTGCCTGATTATTATGGAAACGGAGGAGTTGTTGTTCCAGAAAAGAGCGAGAAAAAAGCGGCTAACTGAAATGAGCCGCTTTTTTAAAATCATTATTTCTTGGAGTTCATTCGTTCTTTTCGTTCCCATAAGCTTAAATGCATGTATGGATCAAATGCCCACTCTGTATAGCCATTATCTTTATATAACCCAAAGTGCAAGTGAGGTGGAAATTTACCAGCTGTCCCAGGGGGGCCATAGCCAGTGCTGCCGACAAATCCAATGACGGTTCCGGGTTCAATGATTTGTCCAAGCTGTATTTCTTTTGAAAATCCGCCTAAATGTGCGTAGTAATGGTAGTTGTTGTGTAAGTCACGAATACCGATGCGCCAGCCGCCAAGACGATTCCATCCTTTCGTTTCAATAATGCCATAGCAAGTAGAACGAACAGGTACACCGTGCCCGGCAAAAATGTCTGTTCCCTCATGCATCCGCCGTCCGCCAAAGCTTCGTTTCGCACCAAATGTGCTGCGGTAGCTATGACTGCTGTGAATGGGCAAGGGAAAGGCATTTCCTTCTAAATCAATTCGATTGTAATGTTTATACATACGAGCATACCCTAATATTAACTCTACTGTTTTAGCCCGTTGATAATATTCCCACAGCATAATTTTTAGTTGTTCGCGATCTGACCCGCGTTTTCCTAATATGGTAGCCATTGTATAGAGAACATCTTTTTCATTATTCTGGTCTGCCAATCCATCGTTATTTCCGTCTAACCCTATGCCTCCAAATAAGGAAATTGTGTACGGTCTTGTATCATGGAGGTCTGAATTTGCTGGACCGGACCATGCTTCTGGTTTGAAATAAATTGAAATCGTAGCATCTGGTTTTTTCGGAATATCGCGGCGTACAGAACGAATATTTCGCTCGTACTGATCAATGGCAGCGAAGTAGTACCATGGAATAAGAGAGACGGTCTCCATTTCTTTATATAATGTTATTCGCTTCTTATATATATCTTGCTTGTTTTCTTCCCCGTATACGATATTCGCTTGAAGAAGAAAAAAAATAACAAGCAAAAGGAAAAGTTTTCGATGCACGGTAGTAAGCTCCTTTCCGAATCACTACCTTTAGTGTGAGATATACACGATATTTCATTATAAGTAATAATTGGAAAGAATTCTTGCAATCTTCATTTGAGCAAATCGCTTTCATGCGATAGAATAGATATGTTACATTGAAAAAGGCGAACACGGTAAACTATTTCATATTGTGCGGAGTTGATGAACATGACAAAACAAACAGAATACAAGCGCAAGCCCGAATGGTTAAAAATTAAATTAAATACAAATGAAAACTATACAGGGTTAAAGAAGATGATGCGTTCTAAGAACCTTCATACCGTTTGTGAAGAGGCGAAATGTCCGAATATTCACGAATGCTGGGCTGTTCGTAAAACGGCAACTTTTATGATTTTAGGTGCAGTTTGTACACGTGCATGTCGTTTTTGTGCTGTTAAAACAGGCCTACCAACAGAGCTTGATTTACAAGAGCCAGAACGCGTAGCGGATTCCGTGTATCAAATGAACTTAAAACATGTTGTTATAACAGCGGTTGCACGTGATGATTTGAAAGACGGAGGAGCAGCTGTTTTTGCGGAAACAGTGCGCGCGGTTCGTCGTAAAAGTCCATTTACATCTATTGAAGTTTTACCATCTGATATGGGCGGGGTAGAAGAAAATTTAAAAATGTTAATGGATGCACGTCCTGATATTTTAAACCATAACATTGAAACAGTGCGTCGATTATCTGACCGAGTTCGTGCAAGAGCAAAATATGACCGTTCATTAGAATTTTTACGTCGTGCAAAAGAAATGCAGCCAGACATTCCAACAAAATCAAGTATCATGCTTGGACTTGGTGAAACAACAGAAGATATTATTGAAGCAATGGATGACCTGCGTGCAAACAACGTTAACATTTTAACGCTTGGTCAATATTTACAGCCGTCTAAAAAGCACTTACCGGTTATTAAATATTACACACCAGCAGAATTTGCAGAGCTAAAAGAAATTGCACTTAGCAAAGGTTTTAGTCACTGTGAGGCTGGTCCACTTGTGCGTTCTTCTTACCATGCTGATGAGCAAGTACAATCTGCAAAAGAGAATACAGTACAAGCAAAATAATGGGGAAATCCTTCTTAGTAAATCTAAGGAGGATTTTTTTTCGAGAAAGATTACTAGATATTGAAAGGACGGAATTCATGAAAGGATTTATATTATTAGGCTTTGCAATTGTAAGTGAGGTTTTTGGAACAACGATGCTAAAGTTATCAGAGGGTTTTACGAAAGTATGGCCAAGTATCGGAGTTGTTTTTGGCTTTGCATCTGCCTTTTATTTTTTGTCACAAACATTGCAGCATCTTCAAATTAGCACCGCTTATGCGATTTGGTCTGGAGTTGGTACAGCGTTAACGGCAGTAATTGGTGTTCTTATTTGGAAGGATGCTTTTACATGGCAGACACTCGTTGGTTTAGTACTTATTATTGGCGGGGTTGTTGTGTTAAATATGTCGGGTTCGGGTGCACATGGATGAAACAAGAGCTGAAATGTTCAGCTCTTGTTTCATCCATATTCTAATACGGTGTTTCCACATGTGGATAAAATTTTTCGTAATTCTTCTGTGGATAAAGAAATCGTAAATTCAGGAACACCAGGTGAAATTAATATTTTTTCGTGTTGATAAACAGAAGAATCCACAATAATTGTTACATCTTGTGTATAACCAAACGGAGCAACGCATCCTGGAATGCATCCGGTTTGCTCTCTTAGTTCATCAGGTGAACAAAGTGATACGCGTGTACCGATGATATCTTTCATTTGCTTCATATCAATACGAGATCCTTCTAACGTAAAAAAGACATAGTAAGCCCCAAATTTTGTTTTCATAAACAGGCTTTTACTCGGTTCGCCATCTAAACCAAGGCGATTTCGAATGAGCTGATCTGTTTCGTAATCTAAAATGGGTTCGTGTTCAAATTTCTCATATAAAACATTCGTTTTATGTAGCAACGAGATGACTTCTTCGTACATCGGAATACAAGCTCCTTTCGGCTCACTTTTGGAATGTTTTCCACAACTTTTCGAATTTCTTTTTGTTGATAATTTCATGTGTAAGAAATTGCCCATTATAAAAAGCGCTATATGTTGTAAAAGCACACGGCGCGGTTTGAGCAGCTTCTCGGTTTGAAATTTTATTGCGCTGAATGGCAATATTGTATTCTTGTTCAATTTCATTCAGTTCTTGCTGGACATAATAATCGGTAAACGGGCACTGATCTGTATAATAGACAACCAATCCTTCTTGTGTTTCAACGTGCATTTCTTTTGCGTTCGTATGAAATTTCGGAATAGGTGCCCCGGAATCAAACTTATACACAAGCAATTCAAAGTAAGGCGGCGCTGTATCACAAACTTCGAATCCTTTTTTCTTGAAATAACCGCCATCAGATAAATACGGGCGTTTCTTCTTGCTTGAAATCACAACAACACCGTGTTTACCGCCACTTTTTGCATCTTGTATACATTCGTCTAACAATGCCGCGCCGTGCCCATGTCCTTTAAAGCGTCCGGACACCCAAAAGCAGTTTATACACAAATATCCCGGAGCTATAATAGGTACCCAGGCGTATTCAGCTGGAAGGTATTCGATAAATACTTTTCCGTTTACATCTAGTTTTTTGAAGACAAGCCCTTCTTCAATCCGCTCTTGCAACCATGCTTTCTTTTGCTGGACTCCGCGTGCCATTCTCTTGTCGGATATAGCACAGCAAATATGTTCTGATTCTAAATTCTCGGTAGTTACTCTAATTTGTTTCACAATACATACCCCACAATCTGTGGATAATTGCTGCATCTTGTTCGATCGTAATTTCGTATACGTCTGGATTGCTTAAGCTTCTCCATGTGGAAAACTCAATGCTTTCGTCAAAAATCCTTAAGATGAGTGTGAATAAGTTACCGTGTGTAACGAGTAGTGTTACTGTTTGTGTATCATCTTGTAATATGCTGTGGATAAGTGATTGAACTCTCTCTGTCGCTTGGCGTGTAGATTCTCCGCCGGGAAAAGCGATATCTATGTCTGTAAATGTTTGCTCTAGCATTTGTAACCAATTACTCATTGGAGCGCCGCTTAATATACGCTCAGTTAATCGTTCATCCTTTTGGATAGGGAGTCCTATATGTGACGCATAAGGTGTAATGGATTGGACAGCACGAATAAAAGGACTAGAGATAATATTTTCGATTGGCAGCCGTTTTGTGATAAGAAAATTGGCAAGATCGTTTGCTTGTTGCTCACCTATTGCTGTAAGGGGAGCATCATGTTCTTGTCCAGTTGCTGCGCAGTGGCGCACAACAATTAATTTTTTCATAATGTATCCTCTCTTTTCTAACGGGTAGTAATCGTGTATAGGCGAACCTGTACGTACTTCGACAAATAGAGCGAAAAATCCTCTTTTTTCTAATTATTGGGAGCTAGTGACTACAAAAAAAGCTAAGCCAGATTGGCTTAGCTTGCATGTTCTAATGTGAATTTTGTTTTTATGTTACGAATGATCATGTAAGCACCGATACCAAACAGTATCATAAGTCCTTCGATTACGAACAAATGAATTTGTCCGCGTTGGTAGAGTGCTGCGAAAAAGTCAACAAACGCATGAAGGAATACCGCTAATCCTACAAACATGTACTTTTTATACTTTACACCGTATAAGACAAGCATTGTAAGAGCAATTTGCATAATAAAAGCAATGAGTCGTTCTACGCCGCCAAATAAATAGAGATAAGGCGAATTATGTACTAATGCGTCCTGGATAGCGCTAAGCCCTGGTGCCTTTTCAATCATTTTGGCGAAGGTGCCGTTATTAATAGCGAAAGCAAATACAAGAGTTTGGGCGCTGACAGTTGCTCCAATTAATAATGATTCAATTCCCCCGTGACCAATTCCATAAGCGAGACCGTCTTTATATTCTTGATACTTTTTGAGCAGGAAGTAAAAGGCGATAAAACGTCCAAGTTCTTCAAAAATGCCAGCTGTTAATCCGCCATATAGGGCATAGATAAACGAATTTTTTAACAGGGAAGCTGTCGCTGGATTCCCAAATATAAATACATGTAATGTTTTCTCTAAAATTTGTGAGAATCCAATAAAAAATACAATTCCGACACCGACAATTTTGAAAGAGATGCTATACTTTTTCCGAAAATAAATGAGAGCAATAATCGGAATAAGAACAGAAATCGCGATTTGGACGATTATACTCCCAATTGCTGCATTTGAAACCATAATTTTCACCACTTTCTAATATATATACTATACATTATGCATGAAAAACGGTGAAATGTTTAGGAAATAACCTGAGATTATCTTCCCAGGTTATTTAACGCACCCCGTTCTAACGGGCCGTACTTTACTTCATCGTATTAGGCATTGTATCTGTTTGCGTATTATTTAAATGTGGTTTTTTGCTCATCTCATGTTTGAGCATATCAATTGTTTGGGCATATTCTTTATCGTTTAATGTTCCTGATTTTAGCCCTTGAATTTGTGATATTAATTTTTGTTCTGTTGATACATATGCTTTGTAATAGCGGGGAACGATAGACAATGCTGTTTTTTGGACTTGATCAGCAACTAAAGCTGGATCTGTTGTGTTTGCTCGGTAGACAATAAACACTTCGTCATCTGTTACAAGTGTTGCGGCGTTCATTACATCTGGTAGTTTCACGGTTAAATCTGTAATCATTTCTGCTAATCGTTCCTTGTTAATGGAACCAACTTGGCGATTGGACACTTCATCTTTTTGTTTGTGAGAATAGCCAACCCTTGTTAACATTCGGTTTGGGACGTCCTTCCCGTATAAGTCTTTATGTTCTGACACGAGTACACGGCTTCCTTCTTCACGTTCCATTTCTGCTTTCTTTGTTTGACATCCAGTAAAGATGGAAAGAGTGAGAAGGGTTAAAAGCAGTTGTTTTTTCATGATGATGTTCTCCTTATTTGATGTAAGCTCGATTAGTTCAACTAACCTTTTGGAGAAGAACGCTCCAAAAGAAAGTTTCACCTTACCCCGCTCTAACGGGCAGTAAAAGTTAGAGAAAGCAAAGAAGCATTAACTGCCCGTAAGAGCCCGATTGGTTCAACTAACCTTTTGGAGAAAAGCGCTCCAAAAGGAAGTTTCACCTTATAGCATTTCCCACTAAGAAGGTTTTTTGTATTTGAAATTGTTGGTTTTGTGGCTTTATGATACGATAAAAAGAAGAAAGAATAGGAAAGGGATTGGAAAATGGAGCAGAAACAGGAGATTCGCACTACAGTTTATGTGAATAATATCCATTATGAAGTAATCGAAGAGAACCGAAATGGATTTAATGAAGAAGCATTTAAAGCTCGTTATGCAGAAATTTTAAATAAATATGATTATATTGTGGGCGATTGGGGTTATGATCAGCTTCGTTTACGCGGCTTTTTTGATGATAGTAATCAGCGCGCGACGTATGATACAAAAATTAGTACGTTATCAGAGTATTTATATGAGTACTGTAATTTTGGATGTTCCTATTTTGTATTGAGAAAAGTGAAGAAATAAAAAGAAGGAGCTGGCTTTAAAAGTCCAGCTCCTTTTTGCTTGGATAGGTTTCAAATTACATGTATATAGAAATGAAGTCACCAGCTGCAAGTTTGGCATTTGGTTTAATTTGTTGCCCGTTTAGTTGAATAGCGCCTTCTTTAATTTTTTCTGTAATGATGGTACGGCTCCATTCTGAAATGTAGCTGGCAAGTGCTTTGTCGATGCGAAATATGCCGTACACGGATTGTAATAGAATGGTTAGTTCAGTTGTTCCCGCAGCTTGATAGGGCGTGATTGAAATGTTGTTGATTGCTTCTTGTTGTTCTTCTTGAAAGGTATTAACTGTTTCGACGTGCTCAGTATAGGTTTTATAAATACGTAACTTTTTGTTCCACGTATGTCCTTTTTCGCATTTGTAAATCGCAAAGCGGTAAATGTTTTTACCGTTCGCGTTATGTCTGCGAATCTGTGTATCCGTAAAAATAACTGTGTAACCACAATTTTTACAATGTTTTTCGATAGTTGTTTCTAATTCAGTTTTATATAAGTTCCAAGAAAGTTGTACGTTCTGCATTTTCCTTCACCTCGTATTTAGATAAAGGAACGTGAGACATCTATTTGGATGTCTTGCGGTATGAAATATAGAAAAAAGAGAAAAATAAAAGAAGGTTCCCCTATGAGGAACCTTCGTAACCATCATACTGCAGATGTGCTACGTTCCTTTGTAATGGGAATTGGGCAGACTACTCCCTTGAAAAAGCATTGTGCTTTTTTGAGAGTAATGCTATCCAGTTGCTGATCCATTACAAAGTATATGTTGGCATACGTAGTGTAACATCCTTTCCATCCAAATAGATTTGTTATTAGTGTACCACAGTAAACTGAAAATTCAAAACGAATAATACAAAAAATTACCAGCTCTATGATAAGCTGGTAATTTGGATTACATCAGTTCAAATAAAAATGAGCGTAATTCTTCTGCGTTTTCTTCAGAAATCGAAAATGCATGTTCTAAGTAGCCAGGTTCTTCTAAATCGTCACGACCGATAATTGCAAATTTATTGCGCTGCATATCAAGGACGATTGTTTTGCCATAATGACGATCGGAGTACAAAAGCGCTAAATCGTGGCGCTCGTTTTCTCCCATAAAGCTTACGAAACGCGTTTTTGTTTCTACTGTGTCATCGTAAAGAAAAAAACGTTCTTCCATGAACATGACTCCTTTTTAAATATCTAAATTTAAGTGTGGTTTATGATCTAAATGATGGTGCGTTTTAATAAAGCGCACTGTTCTTGTTTTATAGCGCATAACGATTGAATATGTTTCTGCTAAATCGCCGCCAAGGAATTTCACACCGTCTAATAACTCGCCAGCAGATACACCTGTTGCTGAGAAGATGGCATCATCACCAGATACTAAATCATCTAGCATTAGCAGTTGACGCGGGTTTTCTAAGCCCATTGTTAGGCAGCGTTCTTCTTCTTCTTTATTCATTGGGACGAGACGTGCTTGCATCTCTCCGCCAAGGCATTTTAGTGCAGCCGCAGAGATAACGCCTTCTGGGGCACCACCAGTACCGATAAATAAGTCGATTCCTGTGCCTGGAAGAGCTGTTGCGATAGATGCACCAACATCACCATCACCGAATAATTTTACGCGTGCACCTTTTGCGCGAACACGGTCAATAATCTCTTGATGACGTTCACGTTCTTGGATAATAATTGTTAAGTCACGAATTTTTTTATTGTTTGCTTCTGCTACAATTTCAATTGTTTTTTCGATTGGATCATCTAAGCTAATTTTACCAGCTGCATTTGGGCCAACCGCGATTTTTTCCATATACATATCAGGAGCATGTAGAAGGTTTCCTTTATCAGCGACAGCGATAACAGCCATTGCGTTTGCAAGACCTTTCGCTACGATATTTGTTCCTTCTAACGGGTCAACGGCAATGTCTACTTCTGGACCGTTTCCTGTTCCGAGCTTTTCCCCAATGTAAAGCATCGGTGCTTCATCTAGTTCCCCTTCGCCTATCACAACAGTACCTGCCATGTTAACAGAGTCAAACATTGTACGCATTGCAGTTGTTGCAGCGTCATCTGCTTCATTTTTCTTCCCGCGGCCCATCCATTGTGCTGATGCAAGGGCTGCTGCTTCTGTTACACGGACAATTTCTAATGCGAGTTCACGTTCCATTGTGACATTCCTCCAATTTCGAAAATCATACAAATATAACTATAACAAAGAACGTGAAAAAGGTGAATTCGAAAAATTGTCGATTTTTTTTGAATAAAGGGTTACAATTGGGAATGAAAATGCTTTAATTTCCAGGTAGGTGACATATATGTATTTTGTAGACCGTAAAAAAATTGAACAAATGTTACAGTGTTTAGAGAAAGTTGTTGCAGCATTTCAAGCAAATCAAGAATATAAGGGAGCGCTTGAGGAATATGCGTTAGAGCGTATGGCGCATCTTATGATTGATTGTATTTTAGACGTAGGTAATGCCATGATTGATGGATTTATTATGCGCGACCCGGGTAGCTATGAAGATATTATTGATATTTTAATGGATGAAAAAGTGGTTACAAATGAAGAGGGAGAACGTTTAAAAGAAGTCATTCGTCTTCGTAAAATGATTGTGCAGGATTATATAAGTATGAACCATGAAGAAGTGTATCATACAGTGCAAAAGCATATTGATATGATCAAACAATATCCTATTAATATTCGCCGTTATTTGGAACAAGAGCTTGGTCCTGTATCTGCGTTTGTGGGAGAATAGATTATTTTTAGCTCTAATGGACCATGATGTATGCTGTCCATTAGAGCTTTTTAGAGGGGAGTAAACAATGGGGGAAGCGGCACGTTCCACAAGGGAGGAACTTATCCAACTTTTGAAAGTACGAGGAGAACAAACTGTTGCGTTATTAGCAGAAGCGTTGCAAGTTACAGAGATGGCCGTACGTCGTCATTTAAGTAAGCTTGAAAAAGATGAGCTCATTGAAATGAAAATGGTACGGCAGCATGTCGGAAGACCAATGTATGTCTACTGTTTAAGTGAAAAAGGCGAGGACTTGTTTCCGAAGCAGTATAAGCAGTTTGCAGTCGAAATGCTAGAAGATTTACAACGTATTGGTGATGAAGAACTTGTTAATGTACTTTTGCGGGCGCGAACAGACCGTATGGAAGAACAATTAGCGAAACGTGTAAATCGAAAGGAAACAACATTAGAGCGCTTAAAAGAAATTGCAATTATGCAAGAAAAAAATGGGTATATGGTACGCGTAGAACAAGAGAGTGAGCATTCTTTCATCCTACAAAAGCAAAATTGTCCGTTAATAGAGGTAGCTGAAAAGTTTCCGCAAATTTGTCATGATGAGAAAAGTATGTATAATAAGCTATTGCCAACCGCTGATGTAAAAGTATTATCGAGTATGTGCGGGGGAGACTGTTTCTGTTCGTATCAAATCATGGAAAAAAAATGAACTTTATGGGACGCTTTTTGAAAAAGCGTTTTTTTCTTTTGGAAAAGAGGATACGATAAGAAGCGAGTATGTATCAAGAAGGAGTGACACCTGTGTATAAAGGCTATTTAATTGATTTAGACGGAACAATGTACCGAGGCGAAGAACGAATTGAAGAGGCGAGCGATTTTGTAAAGGCGCTGCAGGAGCGTAACTTACCTTATTTATTTGTGACAAACAACTCAACACGTAAACCAGAGCAAGTTGCAGACAAGCTTATGCAGTTTGATATTCCGGCCACGCCAGAGCAAGTCTTTACAACAAGCATGGCCACAGCGAATTTTATATATGAAAGAAAACAAAATGCTTCTGTATATATGATTGGAGAAGAAGGGTTACGCGTTGCGCTTGTGGAAAAAGGATTCACACTTGTGGATAGTAATCCGGATTTTGTCGTTGTTGGGTTAGATCGAGAAGTTACATATGAAAAACTAACAAAAGCATGCTTAGCGGTTCGAAACGGAGCGACATTCATTTCAACAAACGGTGATATTGCCATTCCGACAGAACGCGGCTTATTACCAGGGAACGGTTCCTTAACATCCGTTGTAACAGTATCCACAACAGTAAATCCGATTTTCATTGGTAAACCAGAATCCATTATTATGGAGCAAGCATTAAAAGTGCTCGGAACAACGAAAGAAGAGACTTTAATGGTTGGGGATAACTACGACACGGACATTTTAGCAGGCATGAATGCGGGCATGGATACATTACTTGTCCACACAGGAGTCACATCTGTGGAAAAACTAACTGAATATGACGTGCAACCAACGCATGTTGTCCACAGTTTGACGGAGTGGATTGAGAAGATGTAAGAAGAGATAGGCAATCGTAAATGATTGCCTATTTTTTATTACAAAAAAATTCATGTGGTCGAATTGTGTGAGATTTTCTTTCTTTCTTGTTGAATAGATGAATGGTATAATTTGGAACAAATATGATGAGGAGGCGTACATATGAAGTGCACAAAAATGATGAGGGTACAAATTCAAGGGGATAACGTATCATTTACCCTATAAACTGCGTGGTTCCCCTTTAATATGGGGGTATCATCCTGATGGAAAAAGATTTGTCGAATTATTTGTTTACTGATATGAAGAAGGCTTTTTTATGGCTTGGTTTTCTTGCTTTCTTCAGTGTATTGAACGAAATGGTATTTAATGTAGTTTTACCTGATATCGCCAAAGACTTTGGTATACCACCGTCTTTGGCTAACTGGGTAAATACAAGTTTTATGATTTCATTTGCGATTGGGTCAATCACGTACGGAACATTAAGTGATAAATATAGTGTGAAGAAATTACTTGTCTTTGGTTTGCTAGCTTATAGTGGTGGATCAATTTTAGGGGTGTTGGCACATTCTCATTTTTTTGCTGTAATTGCTGCGCGTTTTATTCAAGGTGTTGGGGCATCGGCAGTGCCAGCGCTTATTATGGTAATTGTTGCACGCTACGTGAAATCAGAAGACCGCGGGAAAGCATTTGGTATAATCGGCTCGTTAGTAGCTATGGGGGAAGGAATAGGCCCAGCTCTTGGCGGGATGATTGCCCATTATGTACAATGGCCCGTTCTTTTTCTGATCCCGATAATAACACTTTTCACGATCCCTTTTTTTCTAAAAGAACTTCCGAATGAATCCACAAAAGAGAAGAGGGTAGATACTTTTGGGATAGCGTTACTGTCCTGTGGAATTGTCACATTCACTATATATACAACGCAATATAATTGGTTGTATTTGGCGATTAGTTTTGCATTGTTTGCAGGTTTCACTTGGCATATACACAAGGCTGAACAGCCTTTTATAGAACCAAGATTATTGATGAACCGAAAGTTTATATTTGGAGTTCTAACTGGTTGCATTCTTCTAGGTACTGTGGCGGGTTGTATATCAATGATTCCTTATATGATGAGAGGTGTACACCAACTGTCTGCAAATATGATTGGGTGGGTGATATTCCCGGGAACGATGAGTGTCATACTATTTAGCACTGTTGGTGGCAGTCTAGTTGATAAACGAGGAACGACATTTGTTCTATGGCTTGGCTCATCTTTCATTCTTGCAAGTTTTTTTATCCTTTCATTATTTGCAGATCAAACACCATTGTTAGTTTCAGGTATGTTAATTGTAATGTTTGGTGGACTCTCTTTCGTTAAAACAGTAATTTCTACGAGTGTTGCGGCTGCTTTAGGGACGAAGGAAGTCGGTGCGGGTATGGGATTTCTCAGCTTCGCCTGCTTCTTAGCAGAAGGATTAGGGATGGCTCTAGTTGGCGGGTTATTAACAAAACATATACTAGAATATCCGTTACTTTCCACTATACAAAATGCGAAAGCGTACTTGTATAGTAATTTACTACTCGTTTTTATTGTTGCCGTATTAATTGGGGCAACCATCTATACGGTAGCTTATAGCCGAAGAAGAAATGAATTGTAATGGATGTTGAGAAGCCGAACAAAGTGTTTGGCTTCTTTTTAATTACTTAGTCATTCCATGAAAAACCGATAGAAAAGCATTTTTTTAAGTGGTCTGGGTGGGACTGACGATGTATAGTAACGGTCAGTGCCTGTTCTTGACACGCGCAAAATTTTAAAACAAATAGGGGTACCGCCCCATTGCCATCAACTTAAGGGTACTAAGGGGTTATATGTGAGGATTATTCCTTTAAATTACTACGACTGTATTAAAGATAGGCATAACAAATAAACCTATTAACTAGGCATTTTAAAAAATATTATGCAGCCTTGAAACTTTTTGACAACATATAATCATACACAACACCTAAGATATCAAAGACGGTTTTCTTTTCGTACCGGTGCGATTTTCTTCCGTTTTTTTCTAAAAGGTAAAACAAACGCAGTAAAACTTTTAATAATTCATGGCTGCCCTTCTGTAGTCCCTCATAAAACATTAGATAATAATTCTTTATCATATAGATGGATTTGTATTCACTTAACTCTTTCTTTTTCTTATCCAAGAGTAATTGACGCATTTTAAACATCGTCGATGAACAGAGTAAAATACTAATGAGTTGCCCATATAAATGGCATTCTAAGCGTTCTTTTTTGATTTCTTTGCATTTGTCAATTTGAAAGAAAGATTTCCATGTTTTGAACAAAATTTCAATTTGCCAGCGTAATGAATACAAGTCATGGATATGTTCCGTTGGAACATTTTCTGCAGGAAGATTCGTAATATACACATTGATCCCACTCAATCGCTTACTTCGTTCTTTGTAGGTAATACCTTTCTTCTTTTCTTTTTTGGCTTGTTCCTTCAACCTTTTCTCTGTTTGTTCCTTTGTTAATCGATGAATAATAACACGAGCTGGTAATTTTTGATACTGTCCAATGTATGCCTCTGAAATCTCCATTGTTTGACCAGGGGACAATTGATTCATGAGTTCTTCCATATCTAACTGAATATAGAGTGATCCTTTCTTCACGGTTCCATTTCGAAAATACTCTGGCTTATCATTCTTACGATAGATTCGAGAATTTAATTTCAAACGTGAGATATAGTAAGCTCCTTTATCATGGATCTTCTGTAAGTCATGTAAGTCGAAATAGCCTAAATCTCTTATATACAAGTCTTTTGGTCGAATGGTTTGTAGGCTTGTTGAACC
>NZ_JQKQ01000024.1:0-101181 GCF_000746135.1 Bacillus sp. UNC322MFChir4.1 | reverse complement strand
GGGCCTATAGCTCAGCTGGTTAGAGCGCACGCCTGATAAGCGTGAGGTCGATGGTTCGAGTCCATTTAGGCCCACCATATTCCGCAGTAGCTCAGTGGTAGAGCTATCGGCTGTTAACCGATCGGTCGTAGGTTCGAGTCCTACCTGCGGAGCCATGGCCCGTTGGTCAAGTGGTTAAGACACCGCCCTTTCACGGCGGTAACACGGGTTCGAATCCCGTACGGGTCATTATAAAAAGAGTCAGCAGAATGCTGACTCTTTTTTGTAAAGAAAAATAATATTATGTATTATACCTTCCATATTCCTTCTTTGATTAATGAGCTCCTTATACATATGTTTATTTGGCTACTTTTGTGCAGTAAGAAGTAGTTGAATATAGCAATCCTACTGATGGTCGTTTCACGCTATGATAACAATTAGTATATTTTTTATTATAAATAATGAAGGATTTTGTATGGTTTTGTGTAATTAGGAAAGAATATAGTACATTATTTTATTACTAATTTATTATTTTAGCTATACTTAGGTTACAGTTTAAAGTATTTCTTTTACTAGCCTCAACTTACTTATTGCTCTGTATTTTTACAAGTTGTTTTCTGAAATCAGAACGATAAAGTTATATTTACTCTCCGTAATTCTAATGTTTTTAGAATTGATCATTATAGCAACGAATATCCAATTTATTTTATGGTTAGTAGTTAAGCATCTGATTGGGATTTTAAACAATGATGTTTCGTTTCCTTCGTTTTCTACATTTGTTTTTAGTGAGAGATGGTGTCAGGTTTACCTTTTAAGGAACTTGCGAATTGAAATGTAGAGGGTTGGAAATGCTAAGGTGTGTAAAGGAGGGTAAACGATTTATGACAACTGTTCGAGAATTGATGAGCACAAATATTGTACAATGTACACCATTAGATAACGTATATGAAGCGGCTGTAAAAATGAAAGAAGAAGATATAGGAATGATTCCTGTCGTGGAGAATGATCAAGTTGTTGGTCTAGTAACAGACCGCGACTTGGTTGTGCGGGGAATTGCAGAAAAGCATCCAGGTTCCAATCAAATTACAAATATTATGACAACAAAAATTATTTCCGTATCACCTGATGACGCTATTGAAAAGGCGACTGAGTTAATGGCACGTTACCAAATAAGAAGATTGCCAGTAGTTGAACATGGGCAACTTGTTGGAATGCTATCACTTGGTGATTTAGCAACGACTAAATATGCAGATGATCAGGCAGGCGAGGCCTTAAGCGAAATATCAGAACAAACAGACTAAAGAAAGCAAAGATGTAGTGAAGGATAAACTATTTACATGGACTCCATTCGTTTCATTCATAATCTGTGGGGGCTTCCCCGCAGATTAAATTAACTTTTTATATAATCACTTTTGACGTTTTTGTTAATAACTATTAATATATGAAAAAAATGGTATACTTATGAATATAAGTATTATATGTTATTTTGAATATAGTGATATTCATAATTAATTTAATAGCATTCAAATATTTTATCATACATATAGAAAATGGGGGGGAATTATATGGAGATTATGCAAACCGAGCCTAATTGGAACTTGGTTACGGATGCGTATGTGGAGCCGAAAAATTTTGCTGATTTACTTTCTTTGCTTATACCAGAGTATCCAAAGGGAGAAGGAAAAGAACGAACGATTCTGGCTTGGAAAGAAAAAGAATTTTATAAGAAAGAAAATTTAATTCCTTTTATTTTATATGGAATGAAAAAATTACATGATTTGCCGAAGTTTCATAAAGATGAAATGCCAACTTTAGTCCGAATTATTCGTTTATGTCAACAAGTAGGATGGTATCAACAGGCTTATGATTTTATGGTTGCAGAAGGATTAGAGGAATTCGTGCAAACATCGCTAGAGTACGAATCATGGGATGTATTTACACAAGTGGTTGCTTGGAATTATTTAATTATAAAACAGAAAGTTACGGAATTAGAAAGTAATGATGCTTTTATTTGGGAAAGAATTAAATTTAATGTAGAGTGTATTGAAAAGTATAAGACACTTTTGTCTCATAAAGAAATGATGGAGATTATGTTTCTGTTTCTTTGTAAAGAAGCAAAGGGATTATCAAAAGAGCAGTTAGATGAAAATTTAATGAAGTTGGCGATATATTGCAATACATATATTTGTGATGTATATACGTTAGATTTATTAAAAAAATATAGAAAATGTACAGATTTCTTAACATATTATGAACCAAGCCGTGCTGCTGTAGCATGTCAACGTGCAGTGATTGCACAAATGTCTGATCGCCTTAATCCGTTGAAGACAATTCATGTTGATGATTATTTATTTGTTATAAAAGAGATAATGGAGCATATATCCTTTGAATTTATAACAAAATATGAGCACTTTATTGGGAAATTACTATCATATATTCCATTTTTTGAAATGATTCAAGTTCCACAACAAATGTATTATTGTGAAGAACTTATGTTTATATGCAAAGGAATCGGTTATAAGGAGGAACTACTACGCAATTATATATTTGTTCAATTACCAAATTGTTTCCCATCCTTTATTAAACAATTTTTAAAGAATAAGCGTTATGCATCAATACATGACATTTTATTTTATTGGTGCAGTGATGAACAACGTATGAATCTAGAACATAAATATAATTTAAACTTTATTTATGAGCAATATGCATGCGGTTAAAATAGTTTTATATTTATACTAGTAAAAAACTTTTTTAGAGGCGGTCACGGTCTTTTCCTGCCACGTGCGATCATGTTTTATTCTATATTGCGGTGACTTGTATGTTGAAAAATTAAAATGATATATAGTATGTTTATTCTTATATAAGGATCTGGCTAAAAAGTCCACTTTTTAGTCAGATCCTTTTCCTTTTCGGTACGATTCAGCTCAGTAAATCGACTATTTTTATATCGAATATTGTCGAAGGGTCTTTATATCATGTCGAAGCGCCGATATATTCTAAAAAGTGGTCGATATATCGTGAAAAGCGCCGATATATTGCAAAGAATGGTCGATAATGTAAAAAAGGATTCCACATCATGTGGAATCCTTTTTTAGTAGTAAAGAAAGTAATGTCAAAGAATTGCGGCGTTATTTTCCTATTTTCCACGTTTTTTCATGTTGTTGCTTTTGTTTACGATATTCTGGAACGTATATATACTGAGATACTATAAGAAGAATAGTTATAAAAAATACTGGAAACATTGCGGAGACATGGAAGCCATTATAAATAATGCTTGTTAATAAAGAACCTATAATGAATAGTGCGGTATATATGTGTGAAATATGTCGCTTTAGTCGGATCTTGAATATTTCCATAATCACTTCGCAAGCAACAAACGCAATAATAATGTTTAATAATACAATGTTTGTGTTATAAATTAATAAGCAAAAAATTAACCCGAAAAATGCTAAATACTCAATAAGTAACGAAATATTACGTGCCATAATGCGTTACCTAACTAAGAAAGGAAGTGGATTTACAGCATTTGTTTTTTTAAGATTCCATTCCCCGTTATGTAATTCAAAATGTAAGTGTTGACCAGTTGAATGGCCTGTATTTCCCATATAACCGAGCAATTGGCCTGTTGCCACTGTATCTCCTGCTTTGACAGCTCGACTTTTCATGTGAGCATATACAGTTGTGTATAACTTCCCGTTTATATGATGAGCAACAAATACAACATTTCCGTAACTTGTAGAATAATATGATTTAACGACAGTTCCAGGTGCTGAAGATTGGATTGAAACATCTCCTGTTGCTGCAAAATCTATACCATAGTGCATTGCTCCCCAGCGTTCTTCAAATCCTGAACTTATTTTTCCTTGAGTAGGATATTTAAATACAGCTGGAATAGATGGTGTAGCTTGCTGTTTGGGTTGTTGTTGCTGCTGTTGTACTATATAATGCTGTGCGACATAGCCATATCCTGATCCATAGCGAATTTTATACCATGTTCCCAAATTCTCAACGACTTGTACTTGTGTTCCATGTGTTAAAGAACCGATAATAGCTGTATTTGTTCCTGCTCCGCTACGTACTTTTAATGTAGGAGTGGCAACAGAATAAGAATTTCCACCTTGTACAGTAATTCCTTTTACTAATGGTTGATCAGCGTTAGATAAAAACTCTTTCTTTACATAGCCGATTGTTCCATTATGTACAATTTTATACCATCCTTCTCGTTCCTCTTGAACAGTAACAAATTTCCCATTTGGTAATACAGTAATAATTTTAGATTGTGTATTTGGTTCAGTGCGAACGTTTAATACATCTGTATTTACGATATACTGATTCCCACCATCGTGTGGTTTTGTTAAAGAAATTGCTTCTTTTTTGACATAGCCAGTTTTATTGTGAGCGTAAATTTTATACCATTCATTCGTTGTTTCAAGAATTGTAACGGGAGTGTCACGTGTAATGCTGTCAATAACAGAATCTGCCCCATTAGGACTATTGTACATTTGTAATGTTTCTGTTTTTACATAACCAATTTTGGTTTTTGCTGTTTGCTCTGCTGCTGCGGTATGTACATTAGATTCTGCTATAGAGGGAAGCATAGCGGCAACTGTTACAGTAGTTGCTGTTATTGCTGCGACTTTTAAATTCATATATTCATAGACCTCCTTATGTAATAAGCTATTATGAATGAAATCATAATATAAAGCTGTTGAGTTTGTAATATATTTGTTGATTCAAGACAAGTAAATATTTTTTCTCTATATACAAGTTAAAAAATCGACTTAAGGAGAGCATCTGGATGAGCTCCTACCGCACAAGCTATGCTATATTCTGCATAGTGGCGACTTACATGTCGAAAGATTTAAATGGATATATAATAAAAGGATAGCAGATTTATAGCCGTTCTGGAAATAGATAGAAGAAATTCATTTTTTTCTGAACTTACAGTATGTTTTTGAAATATTTTCGTAACTACTCATCCATACATTTCATTTAGAAGTTTGGTAAGAGGTATTATTCTAGTGAAAATAAAAAAGGCCCTAACTACTCCTATACATAGCCAATCCCTCCCAGGCCATGAAGAAATGCTTTTCTGTCTTTTTTTCATAGAGGGACTGAGTAGTTACATATTTTCTTTTGTTTAATTCAAAATGAAAAGAGTTGCCGATGAGATATGGTGATGGTATACTGACTATGTTAAATGAATATACTGCTAGGGGAGCTAGTGTTGCTAGCTGAGAGTAGACCGATAGTCTTTGACCCTTGAACCTGATCTAGATGATGCTAGCGTAGGGAAGCAATTTGGACGATATAAATAACGTCCCCGTTTCTTTATGCATAGAAACGGGGATTTTTTCTTAACAATTTTATAGAACACCACTAGGGGTGCTTAAAAGCTGAGAGAGGTAAAAACCTTAACCCTTATAACCTGATCTAGGTGATGCTAGCGTAGGGAAGTGGAAACAACAAATGAGTTTTTCTTTTGTTTGCTGTGGCCACTTCTTATATGGAAGTGGCTTTTTTATTTGGAAACATACATACAGGAAGGGGAAGCGGAGATGACATTTTGTGAAAGACTATTTGAAAAGGTGCAACCTATTTGGGAGAAGAGTCACAATCATCCATTTGTAACAGGGATGGGAGATGGAACGTTAGAGAAAGATAGATTTCAATATTATATTGTTCAAGATTATTTGTATTTGTTAGATTACGCAAAGCTATATGCAATTGGTGTTGTCAAAACAACAAATCCAAAAGTGATGGCGAAATTTGCTGAACAAATTGATGGAATTTTAAATGGGGAAATGACGATTCATAAACAATATGCAAAACGCTTAGGAATTTCTGTTGAAGAGATGGAATCCGCAAGGCCATCAGCTATGAATCTAGCATATACAAACTATATGATGTCTGTTTCTCAAAACGGTACACTGGCTGAGCTAATTGCAGCATTGCTTCCATGTATGTGGAGTTATTGGGAGATTGGAAAGCGTTTAAATGCGATTCCAGGAGCACGCGATCATGAATTTTTTGGTGAGTGGATTCAAGGATATAGCTCTGAGGAATACGGGAATCTTTGTGTATGGTTAATTGATTTATGTAATGAAATTGTAATTGGGAAAACAGAAGAAGAACGAAATCGTTTAGAAGAGATCTTCTTATATTCCAGCCGTTTTGAATATTTATTTTGGGATATGGCATATCGTAAGGAGATGTGGGGGTTTGAAGAGCAAGAACATACTACAATTTCATAACGTTTCTTTCCATTATGATGAGAAACCGATTATAGAGGGTCTTAATGCTGCAGTACAAGAAGGGGAATTCATTAGTATTATTGGGCCAAGTGGCTGCGGGAAAAGTACATTGTTTCGGCTTATTACGGGACTTGAGAAAGAAAATGCTGGCACGATTGATGTAATGGGAACAACTCCTGTTGGCTATATGCCGCAAAAAGATATGTTACTCCCGTGGCGAACCATTATTGAAAATGCAGCTTTGCCTCTTGAATGCCAAGGAATGAAGAAAAAAGAAGCGCAAATGAAAGCACTAGAGCTGCTGGCGCAGTTTGGACTGCAAGGATATGAAAAGAAGTATCCAAAAGATTTATCAGGCGGAATGCGGCAACGCGTATCGTTTATTCGGACGTTGTTAACGGGAGGCGACCTCTTACTATTAGATGAACCGTTTAGTGCACTTGATGCATTAACGAAGGCATCTCTGCAAGAATGGTTGTTTGAACAATGGAAACATTGGCAAAAAACGATTTTGTTTATTACACACGATGTTGATGAAGCGCTGTATCTTTCTAATCGTATTTTTGTCGTAACAGAGCAGCCAATTACATCATTAACTGAGCGAGTTGTACCCCTTGGACAAGAGCGCTCTCGAAAGGATTTGCATCGCCTGGAAATGCTGGCGTTAAAAGATGAACTTATTGGCATGTTGCAAAGACAGGTGCTTGTATGAAGCGAATTATAGATTATGTTCCGGCTATTATTGTAACTGCTATTTTGCTGATTGGATGGGAAATAGGGGCACGGATTCTTGATGAAATGTACATTTTGCCGTCTCCAAGTGCCATTGTTCGAAAAATATGGGATTTGCGGGATATATTGCTTACGGTGCATTTACCAGCAACGCTTTCTGTTACAGTGATCGGCATTGTCATTTCTATCGTATTAGGCGTTGGGTTAGCGATGTTGATGAGTATGAGCTCATTTGCTGAGAAGGCATTTTATCCGCTCTTAGTTGCTTCACAAACGATTCCCGTTACAGCTTTAGCACCATTATTTGTTTTATGGTTTGGTTATTCGATTTGGAGCAAGGTTGTTGTCACAGTACTGATTACGTTCTTTCCTATTGCAGTGAATACGTATGATGGCCTTTGCAGTACGAAAAAGGATTGGGAAGAGCTTTTAATTACATATGGTGCAACAAAAAAAGATATATTTTTCAAATTGAAATTGCCGTCTGCGCTTCCCTATTTTTTTTCAGCTTTAAAGGTAGCTGTGCCATTTAGCGTGATTGGGGCAGCAATTGGTGAGTGGCTCGGGGCACAAGCGGGGCTAGGCTATTTTAGTAAACGAATGATGACACAAATGGATGGTGCGGGTGTGTTTGCGCCAATTGTTTTATTGTCATTACTCGCTATTTTCTTTGTATTACTCGTTTCGATATTTGAGAAGAAATTGATTAGTTGGAGGAAGCATTCATGAAACTAGTAAAACGCATCTTTGTGTTTACATTATTAATTGCGATGATTGCTGGGTGTTCTAGTAATTCAGCATCAGAAAAGAAAAAAGGTGAAAAAGAAGTAACTGTTATGCTCGATTGGTACCCAAATGCAGTGCATAGCTTTATTTATGCAGCAATTGAAAAGGGCTATTTTAAAGAAGAAGGTGTGAAGGTACATATTAAATTCCCTTCTAATCCAACTGATCCATTAACGTTAGCAGCAGCAGGAAAAGTAACGGTTGGATTGTATTATCAGCCTGATGTTGTAATTGCGAGAGCGAATGAACACATTCCAGTGAAATCTATCGGTGCCGTTGTTCGTTCTCCTTTAAACCACGTTGTCTCGCTAAAATCAGCAGGTATTTCTTCTCCTAAAGATTTGGAAGGAAAAACAATTGGATATTCAGGGACACCGCTAAGTGAAGAATATGTAAAAACGATGATTAAAGGAGACGGGGGAAACCCAAATAACGTAAAAGTAGTCGATGTTGGTTTTGATTTAGTACCGGCTCTTACTACGAAAAAAGTAGATGCTGTTACAGGGGCATACATTAACCATGAAGTTCCAGTCATGCGTCATGAAGGTTACGAGCCAGCATATTTTAACCCAGCGGATTACGGTGTACCGAACTATCATGAACTTGTATTTGTAACAGGCGACAAAGCATTGAAAAAAGATAAAGAAACATTACAAGCCTTTTTACGCGGGGCGAAAAAAGGTTATGAATTTATGAAAAAAAATCCAGATGAAGCATTAAACATTTTATTAAATCATCAAGAAAAAGAGAATTTCCCGTTGATTCCAGAAGTTGAAAAAGAAAGTATGAAAATTTTATTAGACAAAATGGAAACGAAAGATGAACCATTTTTATCAGATACAGCAAGTTCGTGGGAAAAACAAAACAAGTGGTTAAAAGAAAAAGGAATGACAAAAGAAATGGTTCCGGCAAATGAGTTGTTTGAAAACATTTTAAAGTAGGCGAATGGATATGAAAGCTGAGCTTCACGTTATATCAAATGGTCGTATGTCATTTGAAGAGTTAGCGAATATAGCAACTGATATTGAAAGTGAAATAGATTATTTGCACATTCGTGAGCGAGAGAAAAGTACGAAAGAGTTATATGAAGGTGTGGAAAAGCTCTTATATAATGGGTTTCCTTCTTCTAAACTTGTCATCAATGATCGGATTGATATTGCAATTTTATTCAATATTAGACGTGTACAACTTGGATATCGCAGCGTGGATGTAAAGTCTGTTAAAGAAAAGTTTTCTTATTTACATGTTGGTTACTCCGTTCATTCATTTGAAGAAGCTGTATTTGCTTTTCAAAGTGGCGCAGATTCTCTTCTATATGGACATTTGTTTCAAACGAACTCTAAAAAAGGAGTTCCGCCAAGAGGATTAGCTGGGATTACTGAAATAGCAAAACGCTTAACAATCCCAATCAACGCTATTGGAGGGATTACTCCTAATCATACAGCAGAAGTACTTGGCACCGGGGCTAATGGTATTGCAATTATGTCTGGAATTTTAAGTGCCGCAAAACCAAATGAGCAGGCCAAATTATATAAGGAAACGATACGAAAGTGGGCGAGAAATCATGAAAAAAATATATGATGTTGCCATCGTTGGCGGCGGTGTAATTGGAAGTTCGGTTGCACATTTCCTTGCTGAAAGAGGTTATAAAGTTGCCATCATTGAAAAACAAAAAATTGCTTCTGAAGCCTCTAAAGCAGCAGCAGGATTATTAGGTGTCCAGGCGGAGTGGGATGAATACGATCCGCTATTTGAATTAGGCAGGAAAAGCCGCGCAATGTTTCCGAAACTTGCAAGTCTATTACGTGATAAAACCGGAATTGATATCGGATATGAAGAAAAGGGGATTTATCGCATTGCTCAAAATGAAGAAGAGAGTGTCCGGCTTCTTCATATTATGAAATGGCAGCAGCAAACAGGAGAAGAGTCCCATTTTATCTCAGGAGAAGAACTACGAAAAAAAGAACCCTATTTATCTACTTCGATTATTGGCGCAGTTTACCACCCAAAAGATGGTCATGTCATTGCCCCGGAGCTGACGAAGGCATTCGCTCACTCCGCTGCGATATCTGGTGCGGACATATATGAAGAAACGGAAGTGTTTGATATTCAAATGAAGAATCAGCGTGTCACAGGATTACTGACATCAGAAGGTGCGATCGCCTGTGAAAACGTAGTAATTGCTGGAGGTTCGTGGAGCACAAAACTATTACAATATTTTCATCATGAGTGGGGGACATATCCTGTAAAAGGTGAAGTCGTTGCGGCGCGCAGTCGTAAGCCGCTTCTACAAGCTCCTATTTTTCAAGAGCGATTTTATATCGCACCGAAGCGCGGCGGACGTTATGTCATCGGGGCAACAATGAAACCTCATACATATAACAAAGCGGTGCGCCCTGAAAGTATTACTTCTATATTAGAGCGTGCATATCGGATTTTGCCAGCATTAAAGACAGCAGAATGGGACGGAGCCTGGGCAGGGTTACGTCCGCAATCGAATCATAATATGCCGTATATCGGCAGGCATGAAGAGATTACTGGTTTATACGCCTGTACGGGCCATTATCGAAATGGAATTTTATTAAGTCCCGTTTCAGGAGAATATATGGCTGATTTGATAGAAGGAAAGCAAGAGAATCGTTTACTAGATTCGCTGCTTTCACAATCTATATAAATCAATCTAAAACCTCTTTCTTTCTTTTGGAGGGCGAGAGCAAGAAGCGGTTAGGGCCTATTAAAACAAAGGGAGAAAGCAAACAGCGGTCGTGTTTTGCTTTGCATAACCGCGATGTATATTTTTCGTAAGGAGATGAAAGCTTGAACTTAAAAATTAACGGAAGACAAGTAGATGTACCAAGTGAGGTTAAAAGCGTAGCTGATTTGCTTGTTCATTTAGGATTAGAAACGAAAATTGTTGTTGTAGAACGCAATCAAGATATTTTACAAAAAGAGGATCATCAAGATACATCTGTTTTTGAGGGAGATCAAATTGAAATTGTAACATTCGTAGGAGGCGGTTGATTATGTTAAAGATTGGGCCATTTACTTTTCAGTCTAGATTGTTATTAGGAACAGGGAAATTTTCCGACTTTGATGTGCAAAAGAAAGCGATTGAAGTATCAGAAGCAGAAATTTTAACGTTTGCGGTGCGTCGGATGGATATTTTTGATGCAGAGCAGCCCAATTTACTAGAAAAAATTGATGTAACAAAGTATACACTTCTTCCAAATACAGCGGGAGCAAAAACAGCAGAAGAAGCAGTGCGCATCGCGAAATTAGCGAAAGCGTCAGGGTTATGCGACATGATTAAAGTAGAAGTAATTGGTGATGATAAAACGTTATTGCCAGACCCAGTTGAAACGTTAAAAGCGTCAGAAATGCTATTAAAAGAAGGGTTTATCGTCCTGCCGTATACGTCTGATGATGTTGTGTTAGCACGTAAATTACAAGAGTTAGGTGTCCATGCAATTATGCCTGGTGCATCGCCAATCGGCTCTGGTCTTGGGATTGTAAACCCATTACATTTAAGTTTTATTATAGAGCAAGCAACTGTTCCCGTTATTGTTGATGCGGGCATTGGTAGTCCAGCTGACGCAGCATTTGCGCTGGAATTAGGTGCAGATGGTGTGTTATTAAATACAGCTGTTTCGGGAGCAAAAGATCCTGTGAAAATGGCAGAAGCAATGAAGCTTAGTATCCAGGCAGGAAGATTAGGCTTTGAAGCAGGACGTATTGCCCGGAAGCGCTGTGCGATTGCAAGCAGCCCGTTAGAAGGAATGAGCGTTCTTGAATAATCGATATTCTCGTCAAGTGTTGTTCTCTCCAATTGGAGAAGAAGGACAGCAAAAAATAAGAGAAAAACATGTACTGATTATTGGAGCAGGAGCACTTGGTAGTGCAAATGCAGAGATGCTCGTTCGCGCTGGAGTTGGCAAAGTGACGATTGTTGACCGTGATTACATTGACTGGAGTAATTTGCAGCGTCAACAGTTATACTGCGAAGATGATGTGCAAAACCATTTACCAAAAGCAGTGGCAGCTAAACGGCGCTTACACGCCATTAATAGTGATGTAGTTGTAGAAGCTTACGTACAAGATGTAACAGCGGAAGAGTTAGAACAACTGATCACAGGTGTAGATATTATCATCGATGCAACAGATAATTTTGAGACGCGTTTTATTGTAAATGATATATCCCAAAAGTATTCTGTTCCATGGATTTATGGAGCTTGTGTTGGTAGTTACGGTCTTTCTTATACAATTTTACCAGGAAAGACGCCGTGCCTCTCTTGTTTATTACAATCGATCCCGCTCGGCGGAGCGACATGTGATACGGCGGGAATTATTTCGCCTGCCGTATCCATTGTTGTATCACATCAAGTTGCGGAGGCATTAAAAATTTTAGTAGAAGATTATGAGGCACTTCGTGATGGACTTGTTTCATTTGATGTATGGAAAAATGAATATTCATGCATGAACGTACAAAAATTGCGAAATGAGCACTGCTTATCGTGCGGAGAAGAAGCCGTTTATCCGTATTTAAGCAAGGAGAATACTTCTAGGGCAGCTGTTTTATGCGGTAGAAATACAGTACAAATTCGTCCGCCGCATAAAGAGCAGCTTCATTTGTCTATGTATCAAAATTTGCTGCAAAATCGGGTAACGGATTTAACAGCAAACTCTTATTTACTATCATTTTCTGTTGAGAATAAACGGTTAGTGGCATTTCAAGATGGCCGTGTGCTTGTGCACGGAACAAAGGATATAGCGGAAGCAAAAACGATTTATCATCGTTACTTTGGGTAAAAAGGGTGAGGGAAATGAAAGTGAATAAAGCATTAACGATTGCGGGCTCTGATAGCGGCGGCGGAGCCGGGATTCAAGCAGATTTAAAGACGTTTCAAGAACTCGGTGTGTACGGAATGACAGCCATTACAGCGATTACGGCCCAAAATACGCTCGGTGTACAAGGAGTGTATCCTGTTCCTACAGAAGGAATTGAAGAGCAGTTACATTCTATTGGGACGGATTTAACGCCTGATGCGGTAAAACTTGGAATGTTATTTAGTAGTGAAATTATTAGAGTCGTAGCTGAAAATATTAAATCATTTTCATGGAATAATATTGTGCTAGACCCTGTAATGATTGCTAAAGGCGGAGCGTCATTATTACAACAGGAAGCTGTTACAGCATTAAAAGAACATTTGCTGCCGCTTGCAACGGTAATTACGCCAAATGTCCCTGAAGCAGAAGTATTAACAGGAATGAAGATTGATACGATTGAAGATAGTAAAGAAGCTGCGAAAATGTTGCATGATTTAGGGGCGAAGTTTGTCGTCATGAAAGGCGGGCATGCAGCATATCAAGGGAATAAAGTAATTGATTTATTGTTTGATGGAAATAAGTTTATGGAATATAGAAGTAAACGGATTGCGTCTCTTCAAACACATGGAAGTGGTTGCACGTTTGCGGCAGCTGTAACAGCCGGACTCGCGAAAGGTTATGAAATTGAAGAGGCAGTTCGGGAAGCGAAGAGCTTTATTAGTATAGCGATTGAAGATGAGTTGAACATTGGAAGCGGTCACGGACCAACGAATCATTTTGCATATGGACGTAGAAATATGCGTGTATAAATATGTATTTTTGAAGAAAGCCAGTTGGAAAAATTGGCTTTTTTCATGTTTACTTTTTCCAAAATCAGGAGTAATATATCAGCCAGAATCTATTTTTTTGAACGCTGAATCTGAAATTTGGAGCGGAGGAACCAATTTTGTGCATTGTCACTTGGGGTGAATCTTTTTTGAAGGTAGGGCTACTCTCAAAGCCCGAATCCGACAGCTAACTCCGTAAGCGTGTTGAGAGAGGATGGTGCAAGTGAATACATCAATTCATCGATCCGACTAGCATAAAAAGAATTTTAATCGATAGTTAAAAATTCTTTTATGTGAAGGAGAATCCAGTGCATGGATGAGGAAAAAGAGTACATGCTCATTTGTGTAGGTGAAGTTGCGAAAGTAAAGAGTTTGCATGATTTAATACCTTTTCAAAGTGAAATGGTTATTTTTACAGCAAGTGAATATGTGGCAAGTGAAGTGAAAGCATGTGGATTTCAACAAGCATATTGTTGCCCAGATGACCCGAGCATGATTGTGAAAGTATGCAAAGCAGTTAAAAAAATCATTTTGCTAGGAGATGAATTATCCACAATTAGCTTCTTCGCCGAACGTATTCGCTCTTCATTTACCGCGCCTATTACAGTCGTCACGCGAAATAAACAATATCCTAAGCACCTCTATAAAACGATTGGAATTCAATTAGTGGTGTTTACAACTTGTGATAACATTTCGTTTTTGACTTTAGAGTAGGGCGGAGGAATCGGATATGAAAGTATTACTTTGCCGTGAATTAGCAAAGCGCTGGGCGTTATCGTTAGAGCGAGTACAGGAGTTAGCTGAACATGATCCATTCTTTCCGAAGCCATATGTAATTCTTCCGCCAGAAGGTATCTGTTTATATTTAGAACAAGATATTATTGAATATGAGAAGCAACATGCGGAATTGGTGAGAGTATGTATTCGGGGGCGTAATTTACGGTCTTTTTTATGATTTAGCCCCTTTCTTTTTAGGGTGGGCGAGAGGTTCTGGCCGTGCATAGTAGCGGCCAGGGCCTTTTTTGTGCCACGAGCGGGGTTTAAAACAAAAGGAGCAAGCGAGTACGAGGTCTTGGCCGTTTATAGTAGCGGTCAGGGCTTTTTTTGTCACGTGTGAGGTTTAAGACAAGGAGAGAAGAGCAGGTTATGTTGTGTTTGATTTATAGAGATAATCTTCTGTTTTTTACTTGTAAAAGAACGTATACATAATGAAAAAGGAAGAAAATGAAAGAAAAAAGATGATAAAGATGTATTTATCCTTGATGTAAGCGTTTAAAAGGGGGGATATTTTCATATTTTAGTTATTTTCCCTCTTTACAAGTAAAATTTAGAGGAGTATATTTACATTCATAAATTGTTCATAAAATTTCCAAAAAACAACCTGATATCGCTGAGTCCAGAAATGGAGCGGGGGAACCAATTTTGTGCATTGTCACTTGGGGTGAATCTTTCATGATGAAAGTAGGGCTACTCTTTAGGCCCGAATCCGACAGCTAACCTCGTAAGCGTTTGGAGAGGAGGTTTACTTTTGTGTTGTTCATTTTCGAACACTGAGTAGATCCTCAGTGTTCTTTTTTATGCTTTTGATGGTAAAATTTTACATTTTAGTGAGGGATGAAGAATGTTAGATATCGCTATGATAGCAATTTTAGTTGTGTTAGTTGGGACAATGATCGGTCTTGTAAGATGGTCGGATAACGTTGTGAAAGAAGGGAAGAAGCAATGAGTATTGCAGTATCCATTATTGTTGGCTTACTTACTGTGTACTTAGTTTATGCGCTATTAAATCCAGAAAAGTTTTAATTAGGGGGAAGGGTTTATTATGATTTGGATTGCCGTTTTGGTCACAATGTTATTATTTGTTCTTGTTGCAAAGCCAACGGGGATTTATTTAGAGAAGGCGTTTCAAGGGAATCGTAAATTGGATAAAGTGTTCGGACCTTTTGAAAACATTATTTTTAAAATTTCCGGTGTGAAGCCTTATAACCAGAGCTGGAAGCAATATGCATTGTCATTAGTTGCGCTTAATGGATTTATGATTGTTGTTGTATATTTCATACTTCGTTTGCAAGGCGTATTGCCATTAAATCCAGCTCATGTTCAGGGGATGGAACCTACACTTGCTTTTAATACAGCGATTAGTTTTATGGCAGATACAAACTTGCAGCATTACAGCGGTGAAAATGGTGTATCGTACTTATCACAATTAATTGGAATTACGTTTTTAATGTTTACAGCACCAGCGACAACATTAGCAATTGTAATGGCTTTTATAAGAGGTTTAGCAGGGAAAGAACTTGGAAATTTCTTCGTAGATTTTACACGTGCTTTAACGAGAGTTTTTCTCCCAATTGCATTTATAGCAGCGCTTGTCTTCGTTGCACTTGGTGTACCGCAAACGTTAGAAGGAGCAGCTACAGCTCATACAATTGAGGGTGTGAAACAAAGTATATTACGTGGCCCGGTTGCTTCTTTCGTTTCTATTAAGGAATTAGGGAACAACGGCGGAGGATTTTTCGGTGCAAACTCAACGCATCCATTTGAAAACCCAGGTCAAATTAGTAACATTTTACAGATGATGTTAATGATGCTGTTACCAACGGCTCTGCCATTTACGTACGGAAGAATGGTCGGGAATAAAAAACAAGGACGCGTTCTTTTCGTTTCTTTATTCATCGTATTTTTAATGGGATTTACAACGATTGTGACGTCAGAGTTACATGGAAATCCAGTGTTAAATGAAATGGGGATGCAGCATAGTCAAGGCAGCGTAGAAGGAAAAGAAGTTCGCTTTGGAACAGTCTTTTCGTCACTGTACGCAACGGTAACAACGGCAGCGGAAACAGGTGCTGTTGATACAATGCACGATACGTTGACACCAACTGGCGGTTTAGTACCACTTGTCAATATGATGTTAAATACAGTATACGGCGGGGTTGGTGCTGGATTTATCAATATTATTATGTACGCAATCATCGCGGTCTTTATATCGGGGTTAATGGTCGGACGTACACCAGAATTTTTAGGGAAGAAGATTGAAGGAAAGGAAATGAAATTGATTGCGGTAACGATCCTATTTCATCCTTTACTTATTTTAGGGTTTTCAGCACTGGCTCTTTCCACTCATCTCGGAACAGATGCAATTTCAAACTCTGGCTTTCATGGTTTGACACAAGTTGTATATGAATATACTTCTTCGGCAGCGAATAATGGTTCTGGCTTTGAAGGGTTAGGAGATAATACAGCATTTTGGAATATTACGACTGGTATCGTGATGTTTTTAGGACGTTATTTCAGCTTAATTACAATGCTCGCTGTAGCGGCTTCATTAAAAGAGAAGACGGTAGTACCAGAAACAATCGGAACATTCCGAACAGATAACGGTTTATTTGGCGGTATTTTCATAGGAACAATTGTAATCGTTGGGGCATTAACGTTCTTCCCGATGTTAGTGTTAGGACCAATTGCAGAATTTCTTACATTGAAGTAATGGAGGAGACATGATGAAACCTGTAGTGGTAAAAGATAAACAACCGAATCAATCGGTTATATCGGTCGTAGAAGATGAAGTAAGACAAGCAAAAACGATGGATCGTGACATTATTACAAATGCGATAAAAGAAGCTTTTGCGAAATTGAATCCACGAGTAATGGTGAAAAATCCGATTATGTTTGTGGTGGAAATTGGGTTTTTTCTAACATTAATTTTATCATTTCTACCTAATGGATCTAGTAGTATTCCAGGGTGGTTCAATATAACGGTTTCTCTTATTCTATTATTCACTGTTTTGTTTGCTAATTTTGCAGAAGCATTAGCAGAAGGGCGCGGGAAAGCGCAAGCTGATTCGTTAAAACAATCGAAAAAAGATGTATTTGCAAATGTAATAAAAGAAAATGGAAGTGTCGCTAGAGTTTCAGCAACTGAACTGAAAAAAGGTGATGTTGTTCTTGTCAAACAAGGTGAAATGATTCCGAGTGACGGAGAAGTTATTCGCGGTTTAGCGTCTGTAGACGAATCCGCAATTACCGGGGAATCCGCACCAGTTATGAAAGAGGCGGGCGGCGATTTTTGCTCCGTTACAGGCGGAACAATGGTGGTAAGTGATGAAATTACAATTCGAATTACAAGTAATCCTGGTGAATCTTTCTTAGATAAAATGATTTCTTTAGTAGAAGGGGCATCTCGTCAAAAAACACCAAATGAAATTGCTCTTAATACGGTCTTAATGAGTTTAACGCTTATTTTCTTAATCGTTGTTGTGACATTACCAATCTTTACGAATTATCTTGGCTTCCAAATTGATACATCTATACTCGTTGCGCTTCTTGTTTGTTTAATTCCAACAACAATTGGTGGTTTGTTATCGGCCATTGGGATTGCAGGGATGGACCGTGTAACGAAGTTTAACGTGCTAGCAATGAGCGGTAAAGCGGTAGAAGCAGCTGGTGATATTAACACCATTATTTTAGATAAAACAGGGACAATTACATTCGGTAATCGTATGGCACATACGCTTTTACCAGTAGGAAATGAAACAATTGAACAAGTAGCAAAATGGGCAGCGCTTAGCTCGGTGTTAGATGAGACGCCAGAAGGACGTTCAGTTATTGAATACGTACAATCTAAAGCACTCTCTTATAACGGTACACTTGCTCAGCAAGGTGAGTTTGTTCCATTTAAAGCTGAGACACGTATGAGTGGTGTGGACTTAACGGATGGTGTAAAAGTACGAAAAGGTGCGGTTGGCGCTGTGATTGAATGGGTACAATCGCAAGGCGGTACAATTCCGAAAGATTTAAATCAAAAAGCAGATTTAATTGCAAAAGAAGGCGGTACACCGCTTGCAGTTGCAGCTAACGATCGTATTTACGGATTAATTTATTTAAAAGATACTGTAAAACCAGGGATGCGCGAACGATTTGAACAGCTTCGTCAAATGGGGATTAAAACAGTAATGTGTACAGGTGATAACCCACTTACTGCCGCAACAATTGCGAAAGAAGCTGGTGTGGATGAATTTGTGGCAGAATGTAAACCAGAAGATAAAATTGCGGTAATTAAAGCAGAACAAGACAAAGGAAAGCTTGTTGCGATGACAGGTGATGGTACAAATGATGCACCAGCTTTAGCGCAGGCCGATGTTGGTCTGGCAATGAATAGTGGTACAGCAGCAGCGAAAGAAGCCGCAAATATGATTGATTTAGATTCAAACCCAACGAAAATTATTGAGGTTGTAGGGATTGGTAAGCAGCTATTAATGACACGCGGTGCGCTAACAACATTTAGTATCGCTAATGATATTGCGAAATACTTTGCAATTATCCCAGCGATGTTTACATTGGCAATTCCGCAAATGGAAGCACTGAACGTGATGAAATTACATTCACCGTTATCAGCGATTTTATCAGCGCTTATCTTTAACGCGATTATTATCCCGGCGCTTATTCCACTAGCGATGAGAGGGATTGCTTATAAACCGATGAGTTCTAATGCATTGTTAGGACGTAACCTACTTATTTACGGACTTGGTGGAGTCATTGTTCCGTTCGTCGGTATTAAGCTGATTGACATGATTGTCGGATTGTTTATTTAAAGAAAAGGGGAAATGAAAATGTTTGAAAAACAAAAGATACTTTCACCTGTTATTCGTATAACCTTTACATTTCTTGTTATATGCGGGCTCATCTATCCACTGCTAGTTACAGGAGTTGCACAAGCATTTATGAAAGATAATGCAGATGGAAGCCTTATCTATAATGACAAAAATGAAATCATTGGTTCGAAATTAATTGGTCAAAATTTTACAGACCCACGTTATTTCCATGGACGTGTCTCTAGTATAGAATATAAAGCAGAAGCATCTGGATCGAATAACTATGCACCATCTAATCCAGATTTAGTAAAACGTGTAGAAGAGAGTGTGGAAAATTGGAAGAAGGAAAATCCAGCCGTTCCTGTTACAGAAGTTCCGATGGATTTAGTAACGAATTCAGGTTCAGGATTAGACCCAGACATTAGTCCACAAGCGGCTTACGTACAAGTAGATCGCATCTCTAAAATAACGAATATTCCGAAAGAAGAAATTAATAAACTGATTGAATCGCAAGCAGAAGGAAAAGCACTTGGATTGTTTGGTGAAGATCGCGTTAACGTGTTGAAGTTAAATATAGAATTACAAAAAATGATGTAACAATACTACCTCAATCGCTTAGATTGAGGTAGTATTGTTTGGCTAGAAAGGGTGCATTTTGATGTATGCGGATGACTATAAGCCAACGTTTCAAAGGCGAACGCCAGAAGAATATTTAGAATACATTCGTCAACTAAATAGAGGGAAGTTAAAGCTGTATGTCGGCGCAGCTCCTGGAGTCGGAAAAAGTTATAAAATGCTTTTTGATGCAAGAGAGATGCGAAAAGAAGGCATCGATGTTGTAATTGGTCTCATTGAAACGCACGGCCGAAAAGAAACAGAAGAGGCGATTGCTGAGTTAGAGGCTGTTCCGTTAAAAGAGATTCATTACAAAGAGAAAGTGTTTCCGGAATTGGATGTCGAAGCAATTATAAAACGGGCACCGCAAGTTGTCATTGTGGATGAGTTAGCCCATACGAATATCCCTGGTTCGAAACATAAAAAACGCTATCAAGATGTCGAAGAATTATTGGATGCTGGCATTGATGTTCTGTCTGCATTTAACATTCAACATTTAGAAAGTGTTCACGATATTGTTGAGCAAATTACAGGGGTCAAAGTAAGAGAGCGCGTTCCTGACTTCATTTTACAAAAGGCCAATGAAATTCAACTTGTTGATGTAACGCCAGAAGTACTTCGAAAACGATTGATAGACGGAAAGATATATAAGGAAGAAAAAATTGGGCGGAGCTTAAATCACTTTTTTACACTAAATAATTTAGGGGCGCTCCGCGAATTATCACTTCGAGAAGTTGCGGATGATATGGACGAGAAAATTAGTCAATTTACTGAGGAACCAATTGGAGTGAAAGAAAAAATTCTTGTTTGCGTGCAGTACAGTTCCACAGCAGAAAAGCTCATTCGCCGCGGATGGCGCATGGCAACCCGTTTAAATGCAGAATTATATGTACTAAATGTAGAAAGAGAAACGATTGAATCTATATCAGAAGGAAAGAAACAAGTGATTGAAGAATGGAAAGCGTTAACGAATCAATTTGATGCAACCTTTTTATTAGAAGAAGCAAAAGGTAGTAAACCGGCCGATATAATCATTAAAGTAGCAAAAGAACGACAAGTCACCCAAATTCTGCTTGGACAATCAGCAAGAACAAGATGGGAAGAAATTCGCAAAGGTTCCATTGTAAATGAAATTATGAGACTGACGAAGAACATTGATATTCATATTGTGGCGGATCAAAGAGGGTAGGGAAGAGAATCTCTAAAGGTGGTTTTTAGAGATTCTTTTTTATGTTCACTGAATTCTAGATTTCTTCTTTTCTTGTATGAAAATGAATGAAATTCTTCATTGCATATAAGAGAAATAATAGAAAGACTACGGATCCTGAAAAGAAAATCCAAAAGTAATTTTGATCAAATACTAGAAAACTGCCAAGGAGCGGGCCTACTCCCATTCCGAAATACCGAATAAAGTTATATATACCAATAGCAGTTGCACGTTCATCAACAAATTCTTCTGTTAATAAGGTTGTATGAGTTGGCATTGATAATCCCATGCTGAATCCGTATAGAGAAGTGACGATGATAAGGATAGGGATCGTAATGTTATAGGTAATAGAAAATAATAAGATACATGCAATATGAAAGAAACTTGTAAAGAGTAAAGCATGTTTTGTCTGGATTTTCTTTTGTAACATTTTATAACAATAACTACCTACCATCATACATAATGACATGGGAACAAAGATGAGCCCAATTGTATGTGGATGAAGATGAAATAAAGTTTTTAACATCGATGGTAAAAAGACAAGGAAGCAAAAATAAAGATAAAATTGCATAAAACCAATTACGACAATGGTAAAACCAATCTTATTTTGTAAAACTCGAAAGTAGTGTTTCGTTGCTTGTTGTTTTATAGAAGAAACTGGTTTTGTTTCTGGAAGTAACACAATGTTTATAAGTAATAAAATGATACTAATCGCTGCTAAAAAGAGAAAGATAGAAATGTGCCCATTTCTATTTCCTAAATAACCTCCCATTAAAGGACCAATAGCAGGTGCCAGTGCTAAAAGTGTTTGGTACATGCTCATTGCTTTGCCGCGCTCATTTCCTTCATATAAATCTCCAATGATGGTAGCTGAAACAACTGGGATAGCTGCTGTTCCAAAGGCTTGAATGGCTCTAAAGACAAGAAATACGTAAATGTTTGGTGAAAACACACAACCTATTGAGCCAATGAAACTCATCGATAGCCCTGGAATAAGGATGTATTTTCTTCCTTTTGTATCAATAAGGGGACCGTATACAATTTGCATAATGGCAAGTACAAAAGTAAAAACGGAAACAGTCAGATTGACCCAATATAATGATGTGTGAAATGCCCCTTGAATCATTGGCAAGATGGGGGTATACATATTTTGTGCGAGAGAACCTAATAAAGCGCTAATACAAATGACATAGAAGATAGTTGTTCGGTTTGTTGTAGTTGCCATCAATACTCCTCCTTTTTAGTTTCCTTGGAAACTAAAATAATTTTAACACGATTTTCTTTTTTGTAAATAGATAATATGGGTTTTGTTTTTAATCTGAAATTCTATGCGGTATAATTGTTTCTAAGGAAACGTAAATTGTGTTTGGAGGGAAACAAATTGAACCGAACAGCTGAGCAAAAACAAATACTAGTCGATATTCAAGCACTTATTCATAAGAAGGAAGAATATAAGAAAGAAGTACAGGAACAGTTTTTAGGGGAAATGGGGATAAATGATATTTCATTATCAGAATTACATGTGATTGCCTGTATCGGACAACAAGGCCTGATGAATGTAACAGCAATTACTGAAAGTATGGGGATGACAAAAGGAGCTATTTCTAAAATTTGTACAAAATTATTTAATAAAAACTTTGTTGAAAAGATGAAAATGTTGAATAACCAAAAAGAAATATTTTTCCGTTTAACAGACAAAGGAAGAGAAATATATTATGCTCATGAAACGTTACATAATGAAGCGGAAGAAGAGTGGTTATCACTTTTAGACAAATATACAAAAGAAGAGCTGGAGGTTATTCACCAATTCATAGCGGATGTAACGATGCATATAGGAACGAAGGGGAAATAACGGGAAGTAATATGGTTAAGAGGGAAGGTGTTTTTTATGTTAACAATGATAAAAAATAACGTATCGTTGATTGCAGGAATTAGCCTATTAATATTGGTTGTGACGAATTCTTTGCTAAAAAATGATGTAGCGGTAATTTGTATAGATTTAATTTTAGTTTCAATTAATTTAATTTTGAATTTTATATCTAGAGGTTTTAAAAAAGTGAATTAGCAAGAAATATTTTCTTTCAGTCAAGTCGTCTGAGTATGGTTTTCTAATCGTTTTTTATATAATAGAAAGAGATAGTTAACAACGTGAATCATTATACAGTATATATAAAACGAGGAGAGAGAGCCATGCTTGAAAATACGGGTTTAGTATTAGAAGGCGGCGGTATGCGCGGCGTATATACAGCTGGTGTTTTAGAATATTTTATGGAGAATAATTTGCATTTTCCATATGTGATTGGTGTATCAGCAGGTGCGTGTAATGCAGCGTCGTATCTTTCAAAACAAAAAGAGAGAAATAAAACAGTAAACATTGAATATGTGACACATCCAAGATATTTATCGTATAAAAACTTTTTGAAAAAGCGTCAGCTCTTTGATATGGATTTTATCTTTCATGAAATTCCATTGCAGCATGTGCCGTTTGATTTTGAAACGTATTTTAATACGGAGCAACAATTTCTTGTTGGAACAACGGATTGTGAAACAGGACAACCTGTCTATTTTGAAAAAGGCCGTTCACAAGAAGACTCATTAACGGTATTACAGGCATCAAGTTCATTGCCTTTTGTCGCACCTGTCGTAGAATTTTCCGGGAAAAAGTTATTGGATGGCGGCATCTCAGATCCGATTCCTGTTCGAAAAGCGCAGGAAGACGGTTACAGAAAATCAGTTGTTATTTTGACAAGGAATAAAGGATATATGAAGAAAAAATCAAAATTTGGTTGGATTGCAGGGAAAGCATATAAAGAATATCCTAAATTAGTAGATGCAATGCTAACTCGCTACGAAGTTTATAATGAGACTCTTCATTATATTGAAAACGAAGAAGCAGCTGGAAATATATTTGTGATTCGGCCGACAGAGCAATTACAAGTGGATCGTATGGAGAAGAATCCAGACAAATTACAGCGCTTGTATGATCAAGGATTTCGAGATGCTGAGAAAATGCATGGAGATTTGGTGCAATTTCTTAGTAAGTAAAAAAGGTGACTCAAAATTGTGAGTCACCTTTTTTTAATGCGGTATAAACACTAACTGATAAGCAAACAAAATAGCAAATACATATACAAGCGGATGAACCGCACGGAATTGTCCTTTTGCTACTTTCATAAGCGGGTATGAAATGAAGCCAAGCGCAATACCTGTTGCAATGCTTGATGTAAGCGGCATGCTTAAAATTACTAAAAATGCTGGGAAAGCTTCATCGAATGCATCCCAATCAATATGACGAACTGCGCCCATCATTAAGCTACCAACAATAATTAATGACGGCGCTGTAATAGCGGAAACGCCAGATACTGCACCAACAAGTGGTCCGAAGAATGCAGTTGCTGCAAATAATATTGCAACAGTTAATGTTGTTAAGCCTGTACGACCACCAGCCGCAACACCAGCAGAAGATTCAATATAAGCGGTTGTTGGTGTTGTACCGAACATAGAACCAATCGTTGCTGAAATAGAATCTGAAAGAAGAGCGCGTCCAGCATTTGGAAGTTTTCCATCTTTCATAAGGCCACCTTGCTGTGAAACGCCAAGAAGTGTACCTGTTGTATCGAATAATGTTACAAGGAAGAGCGAGAAAACAACGCCGTATAATCCGTAGTGAATAACATCAGACACTGCTGTTATTGGATTGGAAACAATTACGCCTTCTGGTAAACCAGGCAGAGAGGTAACTCCGCTTGAAAACGATAATTGTCCAGTAAAGTAAGCGATAATTCCTGTTAAGAACATACCGATAAATAATGCACCGTTCACGTTTAAAGACATTAGTACTAACGTAATCGCAAGTCCAGCTAATGCAAGTAAAACAGACGGAGAGTGAAGGTCTCCAAGTCCAACTAAATTGGAAGGATGTTTTGTCACAATCCCTGTTAAACGCAAGCCGATAAATGCGATAAATAAACCGATACCAGCTGTAATAGCATGTTTTAAGTTTTCAGGAATTGCTTCCATTAATTTTGTACGGAAAGAAGTTAATGATAGCAAAATTAAAATCATACCTGCTACGAATACAGCAGAGAAAGCAATTGCGAATGTCATGCCTTCATGAGTTTTTACAACTGAGTAAGCAAAGTAAGCATTTAATCCCATACCTGGTGCAATTGCAATTGGTAAATTTGCGAAGAATGCCATGCATAATGTTCCGATAACAGCAGCGATGATTGTTGCTGTAAATGCTTGTTCAAATGGAACGCCTGCATCACCAAGGATGACTGGGTTTACGACAATAATATATGCCATTGTTAAGAAGGTAATAATACCAGCTGAAATTTCAGTTTTAATAGAAGTTTGATGTTTTGAAAGGTTAAACATAAAAACATCCTTTCTTTTTACGAATAATTGTTACAACAGTTATATATAATATTCGTTATTTTGTTTTTTGGCAAGGGATTTATCGAAAAAAATTCATTTTTTCGGTGTTTTATGTTGGAAATTCGAATGTTAAACACATTTTCTATGTATATATTTCGTTTTTTGTAAGAATTAAGTATATTTTTTGATTTCGTACATCATAAGAAAGACATATGATAAGGAGGTTTTACAGTATGACGGAACAACCGAAGAAAACACTCCCCCCGCAACATCAAGAGAAACAGCCGGGAATTGAGAAAATCATGAATCCACGCCCGAAATGTATAGATGAGAAGTATGTAGGAAGCGGGAAGCTTAAAGGGAAATCCGCATTGATTACGGGAGGAGACAGCGGAATTGGGAGAGCGGTAGCGATTGCTTTTGCGAAAGAGGGGGCAAATATCGCCATTGCATATTTAGATGAACATGAAGATGCAGAAGAAACGAAGCGCTGGGTTGAACAGCAAGGTGCACGGTGCGTGTTAATTCCGGGAGATATAAGTGATGAGCAGCATTGTCAGCAAGTTGTAACGGAGGCTGCGGCGCAATTGGGTGGTTTAAATATTGTCGTGAATAATGCCGCGCAGCAATATCCGCAGCAAGGTTTAGAGTTTATTACAGCAGAGCAACTAGAAAAGACGTTTCGGATTAATATTTTCTCGTACTTTTATATAACAAAAGCGGCACTTGCTCATTTAAAACAAGGGGATGTTATTGTGAACACCGCTTCCATTACGGCGTATGAAGGAAATGAGCAGCTTATTGATTATTCAGCAACAAAAGGAGCGATTGTTTCTTTTACACGTTCATTGGCAAAATCTTTAGTTCCCAAAGGCATTCGAGTTAACGGCGTTGCCCCAGGGCCAATTTGGACACCGCTGATCCCGTCAAGTTTCGATGAGAAAAAAGTATCTGAATTTGGCAGCAATGTTCCAATGAAACGGCCAGGACAACCGTATGAATTAGCACCGGCGTATGTCTATTTGGCTTCAAGTGATTCTACTTATGTTTCCGGGCAAATTATTCACGTTAACGGAGGCGTAATTGTTAACGGTTAGGGAGTTTTTATGTCGGGATGTGTCGAGGAGTCTTTATTTTGTGTCGAAGCGCCGATATATCAAAAATAGCGCCGATATTTTTGAGAACTGGCCTTAAGGTCAGCTCTCGTTCATAAGAATTGGATTTATCCCGCATTAATGGGCAGTAACACTCCCACCTCAAAATTCAGCAAAAGCAAAGAAGTTAGGTGGGAGATAAACTGCCCGTAAAAGCCCGATTGGTTCAACTAATAATCAGTGGGGGATGAAAAAAACCCCCCACTGATTAAAGTTTCACTTTATAGTAAAAACTAAATGAACCATAGTATTTTCATGATGAGATTTTGAGGTGACAATGATGAAAAAAGCATGTTCACTTGCATTATTGTTTCTTTTCTTTTTTTTATGTGTACCGATCACTTTTGCTGAGAAGGCAGATCATTTATTGCTTATCAATTTAACAACAAATCAATTATCTTTTTTTAAAGATGGAAATTATGTGCGAACTTTTCCGATTACAACTGGCAAGAAACATACACCTACACCAGAAGGATCGTTTTGCATTATTAATAAATATAAAAATAAAGAATATCATCGAAAAAAAATCCCGGGTGGTGCACATAATAATCCACTCGGAACTAGGTGGATGGGCTTAAATAAAAATGAATATGCCATTCATGGGACGAATCGTGAATGGTCGATTGGCCAGCGTGAATCAAACGGGTGCATTCGTATGCATGACCGGGATATTCAATGGTTGTATGAGCGAATTCCACTACAAACGAAGGTAATTATTACTCGTTTTCATACATCACCTGAATATGCGGCGCATCAACTTGGATACCGGGTTGTTAGCTGGAACGGACGTGTGTTAGAGGAGGAACAGATCGGGAAGATTACAACGATCGATCAGACGAAAATATATTGGCAAGAACCGAACGGGAAATTTACAGAAATTCAAACCGTATTACCGAATGAAGTATATCCTGTGTATTCGATAGGAAAGAACGGGCTATATTATATAGGAAATAATTTGTATATTATGGATGGCAAAGAAATAACGGTAAAATATGAGCAGGTTCCTTACTCTATATTAAGTAACATATATAAACGAAAATATGAGGTGAAATAAAGGATACCATTTGGGCATGGTATCCTTTTTTTATTGCCAGTAAAGGCCCAATTTGGAAGTTTCACTTTATATCGCACTTGAATCCCTCTTTGAATAGAATGTTGTAAAGATGAGGGGGAGTATAGGGTGGAAAAGGAAGATGGTAAATTTGCATTTAAAATCTTTTTAATTACATTATGCTTATTCGCTATATATTTGTTTATTTCATTTATCTTTTCGATGTACATTCCGTATGTAGACTTGTTGTTATTAGTAGGATTTGTATGGGCATTTGTTGAAGCGAGGGAGTGTGAAGATAGTATATATCGCTGGGTTACATTAATTGGAACGGCCTTTATTCTTATTGTATATATTGCAATAATGCATGATGCTTGGAAGTAAGGGAGCGCATAAAAAGAAAGCCCATCTCATACAGTACGAGATGGGCAGCGGTTTAGTGTTTGGGCTGAAATGTATGACAACATGTTTCTACGCTTGTTGTTGCCGAACTTTCTACTGCTTGTCCAGATAAAATTGTATCTGTATATGACTCGTCTTCTGAGTGTGTATCCTCTTGAGAGTCCGGTTGTACGAAGATGGCAGTTGCTTGACAAAAGTTTCCTTGTCCCCAAAATGAGCAGTTAGAGACAGAGCATCGTACTTCTGGCATAGAATCCCCCTCCTTATACAAGTAGTGTGAGATTTTTGGGCACACTTCATGTATACAGAGAGTTTCCTTTTCTTGTTACTTTTTCATGTTTGTAAACCACTTTTTAAAGTTTTCTTTCGGCTGTTCTCCTTCAATGCGGCTTACTTCTTTACCTTCTTTAAAGTGAACGATCACTGGTGTACCTGTAATTTTAAATTCATCCCACACAGCATCTGGTTCATTTTCTAAGTCGATCACTTTCATATCAATGTTCATATCTTTTGCCATTGGAACAATAATTGGTGATACTCTTTGGCAGTGTGGACAACTTGTTTTATAGAAATAAATTGTTTGATCTTTCTTTTCTTGGATATTTTTTCGAAGATCATCTAAAGAAATTTTATTTGTATAGTAATCGGTTTTTGTTTCTTCTTTGTTCTCCATGTTTGATACAGCAAAAATAGTAATTAATAAAGCGATGACAATACCGCCAAAAAGAAACATTTTCTTCATTACTTCATCTCCTTGTTTGTTTTAATAAAAGAAAACTACAAATTGAAATGATGATAAACGCAATTAGTGCTAAAAATGGAATTGTGATGAAGCCAAACCAGTTAATATATTGTCCTGTACATGGAACTCGTCCGCATACTGCACCGGCTTCTGAAAAAGCAGGAACCTTTTGAATAGCATAATGGTATAGCGAGATACAAGCGCCGATGCTTGCGATTGGAAAAGAATAGATGGCGATGCGATAATCTTTACGCGCCACTGCAATTCCAAGAAATAACACAAATGGATACATAAAAATACGTTGGTACCAACATAATGTACATGGTTCGAATTTCATAATTTCGGAAAAATATAAGCTTCCGAGTGTAGCAACAAACGCAGTTCCCCAAGCGGTAAATAACAGAGCTTCTTGTTTTTTTTTACGGTCCATTTTTTATACCTCTCTTATAATAGTTACACACAAAATTATAGTACGAGAAGGAGAAGAAAGGAAAGTAAAACATTCGACAAAATAAAAGTTTTTTGCGCTGAAAACTCGGAAATAAAAAAACAAGGTGAGATACACCTTGTCTGTTAAGGGATTTTAGTGGTTTACAGCTTTCGTAGAATTCATAAAAAAGTCTTGAATCGCTTCTTTATTTTTTTGTGAATGAAGTTCTAATACTGCCCCGGCATGTTCGTATGTTTTCGGTTCGTATCCGTTTGCGATTGGGACTCGCATCGTTTCTACTTTTTCAATAGGATGAGCGAGAACGTTACTGCCGAGTGAGAATAACGTTTGCGTATCCATGCTCGTTTGAATATAAGGGAGAAGGTCATGAACGATCATAGGTAATTGGAAGACGCCGTCTACAGATTGCACTTTTTCGGTAAAGGCTGTTTGCAATGCTTGCAGTACTTCTTGCTGGCGCCCTACACGTCCAAAGTCACTTTCGGCATCATGACGGAACCGTGCATATTTTAATAACTCTTTTCCGTGTAATCGCTGAGGACCAGGCTCTACATGTAATCCCATATCATTGATGATTGTCTGCGTGACGTTTACGGAAATTCCTTCTGGTGCGACAGTATCTACAATTTTTTCAAATGCAGCAAAATCCACTGTCACGTAATGAGATACATCGATTCCGAAGTTATGTTGAATCGTTTTTCGTAATAATTCAGGACCGCCATAATAGTAGGCGGCATTAATTTTATTATACTTTTTATTGTATGTAGGAATCTCTACGTAGCTATCGCGCATAATAGAAGCAAGCTTGACCGTTTTTGCTTCTTTATTATACTGTGCGATCATAATTGTATCAGCTCTAGCTTGTGATTCTCCGCGTGAATCGCTGCCGATAAGGAGTACGTTCAGTAATCCTTTTTCGTTTTTCGCTCCTTGAAATTTAGGAGCTGTTTGCTTTGGTGATTTTTGACAACCAGCTATCAATAGTACGATAAGTAAAAGTAAGTAAATGTGTTTTTTCACATCATCACGTCCGTTTGCTTCATTTTCATAATATGTATTATGAACAACCTGTTGGTAAAATATACTAAAACGCTATCCCAGTGCATCGGGATAGCGTCTTATCGTAGTAGGAGTTTAGGTTGTTACATATAGATTTGTTCTGCATATGATTTCTGCGTAGCATGATCAATATATTGAAACAACAGTTGAAGTTGTTTATCAATTTCTGGTAAATCTTTGCCGTATTGATACGCGTGTAGGAAGTGTTCAATTCGCTTTGAAAACAACTGATCTTCTGTTTGTACCATAAGTACAAGCAGCTTCTCCCAATTGCAACAATATGTGTAATAAAGTGCTTTATCGTAGTCGGTGTATGTGTGCATTGTGTGCCTCCTTTTAATGAGGAGTTATATATAGTGTGTGACAGAAAGAAGGAAATACACTTGAAAGAATTTGTTAACAGAGCGAGGGCTTGGCACAAAAAGACGAGGGAGATAATCCCTCGTCTTTATTTCGCTTAAATGGGGAATATGTTAATACATCATAAAAAATCAGCTTTTTGGCATCGGAGTAGGCGTCGGTTTTGCATAGCCTTCTTTATATTTATTATCAATGTATTTTCGAATTTCAAGCGGTGATTTTCCTTTTTCTTGTAACCTTGCCGATTCTAATGCGATTTCAAGGCAATTTACACAAGTTGTTGCATGAGAATCCCAAACAACTTGGCCATCTTTTTTGATTTCACGAATGAAACAGTTTTTATTGCTTTTATGTCCTACGCTCTCACCGCATCCACAGTAGCATGGAATCCATTGAAGTAATTCAGCGTGTTGTCCTGCCACAGCATAAATCTTTTTAATTTGCGCATCATTTCCAGATAAGAAAGAAGGAAGTGTGTCGATTCCTTTTGTTGTTTCGGCAATATCTCTTTGCTCTTCTGTATGATGTTGATGTGATGAACTCGTTTCTTTTACTGGTTGTTTTTGTTCAGCATTGTTACAGCCAATCATTGTAAATGCGAGTATTCCTGTCATACAACATAATAAAAGCGGCTTTTTCATTTAGATTCCTCCTTTAGATTCCTCCGAAAATGGACAGGTATATAAACATATATTAAGCGCAGCTTAATTTTAGAAGTAAAAAAGAAGGAGCGAATATACACTCCTTCCTTATCTTGCTTTTTTCATTTTTAATTCTGCTTTTAATTTCTTCATTTCTGTTTGTATATCCTCTTTTTTCACGTTTAATTTTTCAGCAATTTGTTTTACATTCATACCATCTTTCTTCATTTTTAACACATCATTTAAAGGCGTGTTACTTTTTTGTGAAATAATGTTGAGCACTGCAAGTTGGAACAATGATACTTCATAGTCACGCATTGTTTGTTTCACTTGATCTGGCGTCGATTTTTGCATGTCTGCTACTTTTTGAAACAACTTCACTTTTGCCTCTTTACTCAGATGATGTTTATGCAGTTTCTTCTTATCAACGCCAAAGTGCTTAGCAGTCTCTTTCCAATTCTGGTTTTGCTTATAGTAGTCTAATACAGTGTTAATATCTTTTCCGCTTAACTTAGCAATGCGAGCTGCTTTCCCAATTTCACGCTTTTGATAGCCTTTTTCCGTTAATGATTTGTATTGCTCTTCAGAAATGAATTTATGGTGCTTCGTAGCTGTTTGTGAGCTATCCGTAGAGGCGTATGCAGTTAGCGACGTTGCTCCGCATAATAGTGATACCGCTAACATTCCTGTTACTAGCTTTTTCTTCATAGTTAATCACTCCTATATATAGTTGATTGCTTTTGTTATAGCTTATCCAAAAAGTATGACGAAACTATGAACAAATTATGTTTTAAATAGGTACAAATTGAAAAAACGACGTCAAAAACCCTTTCTGTTTAGGGAGGAAGAGAGCATCTGGCCATGCATAGCAACGACTAATAAGTTTGAAAATTAGAATGGATATATATAAGGAGAAGTAGAGAGTTGTTTCTATGGGATAAGAGCTTTAAAATGAAGAAAAAGATTTCAATGAATGGAGAAGATGCTGCGATGCATGTATTAATTGTAGAGGATAATGAGAGTGTGTGTTCCATGCTTGAAATGTTTTTTATGAAAGAGAACTTTCAAGCCACATTTGTCGCAGATGGTTTAGAAGCATATGCATTGTTTCAAAAGAAAGAATGGGATTTGCTTATTATAGATTGGATGATTCCAGGGATGGACGGTATAAAACTATGTCAAAAAATAAGAGAAAGCAGCGACGTTCCGATCATTATGTTAACCGCAAAAGATAGTGAAGCGGATCAAGTGCTAGGATTAGAAATTGGAGCAGACGATTATGTTACAAAGCCGTTTAGTCCGCTTACATTAATCGCAAGGATGAAGGCAGTTGTCCGTCGTTTAGCAAAAAATCAGATGAAAAGTGAAACGAATCATTTTCGTATTAATGAAGAAACGAGAGAAGTATTTTTAGACGGTGAGAAAGTAAACAATTTAACGCCAAAAGAATTTGAATTACTCGTCTTTTTTACGAAGCACCCGCGCCAAGTATTTCGCAGGGAGCAGCTGTTAGAACGCATTTGGGGCTATCAATTTTACGGAGATGAACGAACGGTCGATGTACATATTAAACGGCTTCGCAAAAAAATTAGAACTGACTCGCATATATGGATTCATACTGTGTGGGGCGTCGGTTATAAATTTGATGAAGTGGTAGCTGGCTGTGAAAAAGATTAAATATTTTTATCAGCTGTTGTTTAGTTACGTTTTTGTTTTACTTGTTGCCTTTATTCTATTAAGTGTCATGTTTTTAAGTTTAGCTAAAAATCTTGCTTACGAGACAAAGGTAGAAGAGCTTACTTCTTATGGGACGAAAATTATTGATGAGCTTGAAAAAAAAGAGATGGATATTCATGTTGTGAAATTGAAACATTTTTCTAGTTTACTACGTGCACGTGACACGAAGTTTTTCATCTTTAATGAAAAGGGAGAAATTACGCAATCACCCGTTCATGTAAAGAAAAATCCATTGTTAAGTGCGGGAGAATGGAAGCAAATTCAACAGGGTGAAACAGTGAAAATAAAACGAGACGTGAACAGATTTGAACAGCCTGTATCAATTGTCGCGATTCCATATATGAGAAATGGTGAACTGCAAGGCGGCGTGATGTTAACAGCTCCTATTCACAGCACGCTTGAAACAATTACGGAATTGAATCGTTATTTATTCATTGCAGCAGGTGTGACGTTTCTAATTGTACTCGTAGTCAGTATTTTTTTCTCGCGCTCTTTAGTAAAACGAGTACAGCGTCTTCGCGGGGCAACCGCAATGATCGCAAAAGGTCAGTATGATGTACATATTCCTATCGGACAATATGATGAAATTGGCTTGCTCGGAAATGATTTTAATAATATGGCACAGCAGCTTCAAAAAGCACAGACAGAAATCAATCGTTTAGAAAAGAGAAAACGTCAATTTATCGCTGATGTTTCCCATGAATTAAAAACACCGCTCACGACAATAAATGGTTTAGTAGAAGGGATGAAGAATGACCTCATTCCAGAGGAGAAAAAGCAGCGCTGCTATGAAATGATGGAACAAGAAACGAAGCGATTGATTCGTCTCGTTAATGAAACGTTAGACTATGAAAAAATTCTTTCAAATGAAGTTACACTTCAAAAAGAAGAAATTGACGTAAAGGAAATCTTTGAAGTCGTTAGTGAACAATTAGAACTGCAGGCAGAAGAAAACAGAAATAAAATTGAAATCGATGTTTTGGCTCACATATTTGTTTACGCTGACTATGACCGATTGCTGCAAGTTTTACTAAACATCACAAAAAATAGTCTGCAATTTACAGAGAACGGAACGATTCGATTACGAGGAAAAGAAGAAGGACAAACAGTAACGATTGAAATTGTAGATACAGGAATAGGAATGAAACAAGAAGAAGTCGCTGCCATATGGTCGCGTTTTTATAAAGCAGATGCCTCTAGAACGAATAGCTATGGTGAATTTGGATTAGGATTATCAATTGTAAAGGAACTTGTGAAACTACACGATGGAACGGTAGAAGTAACGAGTGAACAAAATAAAGGAACAACGTTTATCATACGTTTTCCTAAATTATGAAAATCGTCTTACATAAAGTAAGGCGATTTTCTTTATATAGTCATAAAAAGAAACGGGTTTTTCTGTATTAAATATTGATTTGTATAAGGAAACTAGATTATAATTGAAATTGATAATCCTTATCAATTAAAAAGTATACATATAGATAGAAAATGATGAAGGAGAGGAAAAGATGACAACTTATACTTCCATCGCAACTGTTGTGAAAGAAAGAAGATCCATTCGTACATTTACAAATAAAACAGTAGAAAAAGAATTGTTAATAGAACTATTAAACGATGCAACATGGGCGCCGAATCATAAGAACCGCGAGCCTTGGCAATGTAAATTATTTATAGAAAACGGCCGCAAAACATTAGTAGACGCTGTGTTAAGCTCGTTTTCAGCAGAAGAAAGACAAAAGCGCGGAAACATGTTAACAGAACGGTTTATGAATACACCAGCTCAAATCGTTGTTTACATGGATGAAGACCCGCGCCAAGTGCAGCGTGATGAAGATTATGCTGCGGTATGTGCATTTATACAAAACTTCCAGCTACTAGCTTGGGAACATCGATTAGGAACGGTTTGGAAAACGGGAGGGCTCATTTACAATCCTGATTTTATGAAAGTAATCGGTTTAACGAAGGGACAGCGAGTTGTTGGTATTTTACATGTTGGCTATTTTGATAAAGTACCAGAAGGGAAAGCGCGTACGCCGATTGTGGAGAAGTTGGAGATTGTTGAGGGATAAAGCGAAATTTCCAGCAGTGAGGGGGCTTTAGCCTTCACTGCTGGTTTGAAATAAAGTTTGATTAAAAGTGTGCTGCAAACGTTGATTTTATTTCCGGATAGATTTAGTTTTTATCCCGCTATTCGTGGGCAGTAATACTCCCACCTCAAAATTCAGCGAAAGCAAGGTCGAGCTCTAGCGGCGCCCCCTCGGACGAGGCCAAAAGCGCCTCTCTGTCAGGGGCGTGGGCGTCCTACGATTCTGAACGAGCCGCTTCCGCTTTTCTTAAGAAGGCCCGTAAAAGCCCGATTGGTTCAACTAATAATCAGTGGGGGATGAAGAAAACCCCCACTGATTAAAGTTTCACTTTATAAAAAAGACTGATTATTTTCTAACAGTGTTATTTCACAGTCACGCCTGATTCTTGAAGAACAGTCCATCATTATTAGCAAAAGAACATGCTATTAAGGCTCATCTAGTTATTGAATTCATTAACTGGAAGAAGTATTCAGGTTTATGAGTCTTATGTAGGTTATACCATGAACGCAATGTATCTGGTGCAAATACATCTAAAATTTTCAGTACTTCCACCGCAAATTCTAGAGGGGCTATTCCTGATGCAGTAACCAAATTCACATCAGATACTGCAGGCCCCATCTCATAAAAATTTTCTCCTTTATAATTAGGACAGACCATTTTAATATACTCTAAGTTATTACTTGTATGCTTTCTAGAGTTTAGGTATCCAATATTCGCCAGTCCCTCAGTTGCACCACAAATTGCAGCAACAATAGTGCCAAGCTTTAAAGCTTCGCCAATTTTTTTTAAGATAGGTTGGTGAATATCTTCTCCCCAAGTAGTTCCTCCAGGTAAAATGATAAGATCTTTACTCTCGAGAGTACACTCATCAAGGGAAATATCTGGTTTTATATTCAATCCTCCCATTGTAGTAATAATTTCTTTAGTAGTTCCTACTGTAACTACTTTTAAAGGTGCTAAATCTTTTTTGAAATATCTTCCTGAGTTTAGTTCAGCAATTAAATATCCATATTCCCAGTCTGACATTGTATGAAATACATAAAGATAAACTTTTTTTGTTTGCATCCAATCACACTCCAATCACTATTGATATAGCCTATTATAAAATAACTTCCCTGACAGCTAATGTCAGGGAAGTTATCATACTTGATGAAATTGTATTAATTCCGACAGAACTTCAATAAGTCTTTTCTTAAGACTTATTGGCTCAATAATTTGAATGGATTTGCCGTACGGTAAAAGTAAATAAGGTACATATGTATGTATTATATTTTTTTCAAGAAGGAATACAGCTTGATTCGAAGTTCGTTCATGTAAATAATGTCCTAAAAACCAATGTTGGCAAACATCATGTAACGTACTTTTATTTCCATTAATAACTAAAGAAATAATCTCCTTCTTATCTTCTATAGTGGGAAGAAGGTTTTTCAAAAAAAAGTCACGTGCTGAAAAATTTTCTGGCCGGTTAAACTTATTTCCAGTTAGCATTAGACTCTCAATTCTCTCTACTCTAAAACTGCGGATATCATTTCTAAGATGACAAAATCCAATCATATACCACCTATTATTCCAATAAATAATTCTGTATGGATCAACCAATCTATACTTTGATTGCTCTTCGCCATTTTTATGGTATTGAATTTTTACAGAATATCCGTCAGCTACGGCCTGCTCCAGCTCCTTCAAGAAAGGTTCCATCGAGAGGGAACTGATTCGATTTATTACTTCAAGACTGGTTAAATGTTGGTTTACCTTTGTTTCTTGCTCTTGGTTTGAATATTTACCTAGCTTTGAAATAGCTCTATTTAGTGCTTCTCCTCCATAATATCCGGCCTCTTCTGCAAAAACAGCAGCGTGAAATAGTGATGTTTGCTCCTCAGAATCAAAAAAAAGAGGAGCTTCAATAAAATTATTCAATAAAGTATATCCACCGTTATGTCCTGTGTCTGAAATTATAGGTACACCACTTGTCGAAAGTGTATCAATATAACGATACACAGTCCTTATATTCATCTCTAACTTTTCTGAAATTTGTTTTGCAGTAATTTTTTCACCTGAGCTAAGCATCCATAGAATTGCTAGTACATTGTCCATCTTAGGCATATAAAGCCACCTCAATATGGAATTTATTATTTATCATATAATTTTTTCCCCTTAATTCGTGTTAAGTAAATTTTACTGTATTAATCATTAGAATTTAACGTGTTTTCCTTGAATTATACTATTCTACCTTAGTAGTTTAATATAACTCTTTTGTGGATTAAGAAAAAATCCTGCCAATATTTCGACAGGATTTTTGAACAAACTTTAATATAAATGATTAATTTGTTTTTGTTATGCAAGTTCTGTTGGAAGAGTGAACGTACCATCTTCATGTTGATGTAATGTGTAGATATTCGTAATCGCACTCGTATGAATGACACCATAAATGTGAGGATATTGTTCTCCGTTTGCAGCGAATTCGTACTTAATTTCAGCTTCCACACGATCGGCATCAATTGCTAACAATATAAGAGAAGATTCTGATGCAAAATGTTTATGAACAACTTGTAATGATTGACTCAGAAATGAACAGTGAATGAAGCCTTCTTCGTGTAAAGAAGGTTCGACAATTACTCCTTTTTCCTTTGCGTTCTCCCATAATTGTATTGTCATAACTTTCATGATTGTTTTCATAATATCGCCCCCTTTGTAATGACTGTTTTTCTAAAGAAAATTTTACATGTTTTTCAAGTGAATTGCATCTACAAAACAAAATAAATGGAGGGAGTTTCTATAATCTTCATGAAAGCTTGCTTCTATTCATACACTTTCATAAGGGAATGTGTAAGGAGGGAAAAAGATGAGAAGCAATGAGGAGAAAGCATTGCAATATGCAATTGCGGAAATTACGGAAATCGCCACAGGGTTTGGCTTAGATTTTTATCCGATGCGTTATGAAATTTGTCCAGCAGACATTATTTATACATTTGGTGCGTACGGGATGCCAACGCGCTTTTCGCATTGGAGCTTTGGAAAACAATTTTATAAGATGAAACTTCACTATGATTTAGGGCTGAGTAAAATATACGAGCTCGTCATTAACTCGAATCCGTGCTATGCCTTTCTATTAGATACAAACGCACTCATTCAAAATAAACTGATTGTTGCTCATGTATTGGCACATTGTGACTTCTTTAAAAATAATATTCGATTCTCTAACACAAAACGGGATATGGTCGAAAGTATGTCGGCAACGGCAGAGAGAGTGAAAAATTATGAGCATAAATACGGAAAAGCAGAAGTCGAAACGTTTTTAGATGCAGTGTTGGCTATTCAAGAGCACATTGACCCTTCACTTATGAGACCAAAGCTGTCGTGGAGTGCAGATGATCATGATGAGGAAGAACAAACAAGAAAGGCCCCTACGCCGTACGATGATTTATGGAACTTAGAAAATCGAAATAAGAAACGCGAATTGCCTAATGCACGGAAGAAAAGAAAAATTCCGCCGCAACCAGAAAAAGACTTACTTCTCTTTATTGAACAATACAGCCGCGAACTAGAAGAATGGCAGCGCGATATTTTAACGATGATGCGTGAGGAAATGCTGTATTTCTGGCCGCAGCTTGAAACGAAAATCATGAACGAAGGCTGGGCTTCGTATTGGCATCAACGCATCCTCCGCGAAATGGACTTAAGCTCAGACGAAGCAATCGAATTCGCAAAGCTAAACGCCGGAGTCGTGCAGCCATCAAAAACAAGTATTAACCCGTACTACCTCGGTATCAAAATTTTCGAAGATATTGAAGAGCGTTACGATAACCCGACAGAAGAAATGATACGACAAGGCGTAAAACCGAACTCCGGAAGAGAAAAAATGTTTGAAGTGCGCGAAATTGAATGGGACGTATCATTCCTGCGAAATTACTTAAACAAAGAACTTGTCATGCGCGAAGATATGTACTTATTCCAGCGCCAAGGAAAAGATTATAAAGTCATTGATAAGGATTGGGAAAATGTCCGCGATCAGCTCATCAATATGAGAACAAACGGCGGTTTCCCATATTTAATGGTCGAAGATGGAGACCACTTAAAGAACGGAGAACTATACATTAAGCATTACTATGAAGGAATTGAACTAGATTTAAAATATTTAGAGAAAGTATTGCCGTACATTTATCAATTATGGGGAAGAACAGTGCATATGGAGTCGATTGTGGAGAGTAAGAATGTTGTGTTTTCTTATGATGGGAAGATGGTGCATCGGAAGTATGTGTGAGGGCCGCTGGAATCAGCGGTTCTTTTTTATTTTTGAAATACCATTGGCGTTTATCAAAAAAGGAGAAGCCTTATTTAACCGAACGTACATTCTTGTTATTTTCTGTAAATTTGGTATTATTAATTTATAAGTGCAAAGGGGGAGATTAAAATGAATGAGAATGACTTAATTCTTTTGAATTTTGAAGAAGTTAGACGTAGAAGTATGAAAGTATGGAGAGCCATTCCTAACCACATGTTAAATTGGAAACCTGATGATGAAGCTTTTACATGTGCAGAAATGATTAGACATGTTCTGGAATCTGAGTATAGCTATTATCAAATAATCCAAAATTGTGGAAGTGTACAGAACCTTGATGAACCATATTCTTCGAGAAACTTTACAACCATTGAAGCGGAACTCGAATTTTCATTACCATATAGAGAAAAATTCTTAAACTTGATTAAATTTCTAACAAAAGACGATTTAGTAAACGTTAAAATTGACCGGTCAGATTTAAGTGATAAAGGATTTACAGGATATATTCGACCATTAGGTGATTTTTTAATGAGAGTAGCTTATCATGAGGCGGTGCATACAGGACAACTATTAGACTATATGCGGAATATGGGAATGGAACGTCCTGATATATGGGATTAATATTCGACGAACTAAGACTTTCTTAAAAAAGGAGAACCTTCTATGGGACTCTTATTTCAATATACAAAACCAAATACTGAATGAAATAACCAATTACATAAATAACTGGAGAGATCCAAATGAGTAAAGTAGGAATATATAAAGTAGATATCACACCCCCTCTAGGTATCGACTTCATCGGATACCATAGAGAAACAGGAATTCGTAATATTGATGAACACATTTATGCAACAGCATATGTGTTTGAAAGCAATCAAACAAAGACCGTATTTATAAGCATTGACAACATAGGAATGTTAATAGAAGATACTGTAATCATTCGGGAACAAATCGCAAATGAGCTAAATGTTCCATTAGAAAACATAATGGTTGTGTATACTCATACGCATTCTGGTCCCGAAACAGTTGGCGATGATGAGTTAATAATGTCTTATAAAACAATTCTCATCACTAATGTAATAAGAGCGGCTATTATCGCAAATGACAATATGCAAGCATCTGAAGTTGGGTGGAACGTAACGTTAGGGGAAATAGGGATAAATCGAAGAGAGAAAACACCTGATGGCAAAGCAAAAATGGGTGCTGATGTAAATGGAGTTGTGGATAAACGAATCGGAGTTCTAGCTATTAGAAACGATCAAACAAAGGATTTAACCGGAATCATTGTATTTTGTACTGCTCATCCAAATGTTTTAAAGGGAGATAGTGATATATTATCAGCCGATTACCCAGGTTTGGCAAGGGAGATCCTTGAAAGAACACTTAACTGTCCTGTAATAATTGTTCAGGGGGCCGCGGGAAATGTGAATGCCAAATATCGTGGTTCAATGGAATCATTAAAACAAATGGCTTACGTAGTAAGTGGAAATGTCTTAACGATGTTGCCAACAATTGCGTACAACTCAATTTCAAAGTTGAAAACTATTTCAAGCACATTACCAATGAAATTAAAAGATATTCCCGAACCCGATGGAATAAAGCAGATGGCACAATTAGCGGAAACACATTGGGGCGTAAATACTGACCAATGGCTTACGATCATGTTAGATAAATACAAACGAAATATGAGACAGTTAGCGATTGATTTAGAAATTCAGTTATTTCAAATCAATGAAGGTTCATATTCTGGAATACCAATGGAACCATTTTCAGAAACAGCCCTAGAAATTAAAGAAAGATTGAATAACGAACTTGTCTTTTTTGGCGGCTATACGAACGGTTATGTTGGTTATCTACCTACAAAAGAAGAATATACATACGGAGGATATGAAGTAGAACTCAATCCTGTGGTGTATGGACCGGTTACAAATTTGTGGATGCCTCCAGAAGAGGGGACTGCTGAGCTTGTAGTGGAGAAAGTTATGGAACTGTATAATTCTTAAAATCTAGCATAACAGCTTTATAGATATTAGAAGAGTGTAAGTAAAGCCACGCTAGTAATTAATGAAAAAGAAGAGGAGGTACGATTAACGTGACAAACGATTAATGGTATCTTCCTTTTTTTATGGAATCTTATATTTTATTGAATATTCAGTGAATAGTTGATAAAATTTTACATAGGAAATACTGGAAAGGGAAGAGGCGCATGGGTATTGGGAAAATTATTTACTACCACCGAAAAAAGCAGTGTAAGACACAAGAACAATTGTGCAATGGAATCTGTTCAGTTACACATTTAAGCAAAATAGAGAATAACTCAAAAGAAGCGAATTTAGATACATTAAAATTATTATGTGAGCGATTAGGAATATCCATAGAAGAGGAAGAGAAAAAGATTCAAGATTTTCAAAAGAAAATAGATGGTTTTTATGATGCGATAGAACGGTTAAATAAAGGAAAGGCGCACTCTTTATACAACTTTTTGAACAGTCATAAAGAGTATATAAGTTGCACAAAGTTTATTTTTTTATATGAATTATGTGAATTACGATACTATTTGTTTCTAGATCAATTAGATGAAGTTGAAAAAAGGTTTGAGAGCATTAACAAGTATAAAAGGAAATTTTCCCAATATGAAAGGTATTTATCAGATTTTTTATATGCTATATATTATTTTAAAAGGAAGGAGTTTACCAATTCATTAGAAGTATTAAATGATAGCAGTGAATCCGTTGAAACTTACAGCGATAAAATAAAAGAATATTATTATTACCAAGCTTTAGTACATAGTAAATTGAATCATTCCACTTTAGCTATTTATTTCGGTTATAAAGCTTTAAAGGTATTTCAGGAAACGAGTAATATTTATCGTATCTTACATGTTAAAACAATTATTGCAATTCATCTTATAAGAACAGGTGAATATAAGACAGCTGAAACGGTCTTATTGGAGATGCTAGATGATGCTGAATTGATACAAAATGTGTCAGAAACGGCAAGAACTTTGCATAATTTAGGTTTTTTGTATTATTCTCAGAAAAAACAAGTAAAAGCATTAGATTATTATCATAAATCGTTGCAGTTAAAGCAAAAATATACAGAGGACTACTACTTAACAATAGGAAATATTGCACAAATTCTTGTAGAAATGCAAGAGTATAAAAAAGTAGTTGAGATGTTAAAAGAGGAGCTTTGCATTTTTGAAAACAAAGAAAACCCTGAATATGTGAGGTTAAACGTGCTGTATCTACAAGCATTAGGAGAAGAGGAATCTTTAATTCACTATTTAATTCATCACGGTCTACCAGTTATGAAAAAGAATGATCAACTAGGAGAAACTTTAGAATATGCAGAGAAGATTGCTTCTTATTATGAAAAAAATGATCCTCCATTAGCTAATGAGTATCTTCGTATAAGTAATGCCATATTAAAAAGCTTATTAAGTAACAAAGGGGAATTACAACTATAAATAATTGAATATTTTGTATTTTAGGAGTGGTAGAGAGAGAAAGATGGAAGGGGAAGGGCGTTATGAAAACAATCACAATCCAAAAAATCACCACAGCAATCACACAACTCATTTTAGCTGTCGCAGGTATTCTTTGTTTAAGCTCATTACCGAGTTTGTTCAGAGGGATGGAATTTGATATAAATAATTATTTTAAAGCTCTTGGGGGCTTATGTGAAAAGCTATTAGATTTTTCTCATTTGACGTATGGGAAAAGTTTACGGCCGATATTTCCGCAAGTTTTTGAGTTTTATTGGCAGTCTTTGGGGCTGTTTATGCTGGCACTTTTCATTTCGGTTGTATGTGCTTTTTGTTTTACCTATCTGATTATTCGCTTTTTCTATGAGAAATTGAAAAGAATGAAGTTTGTGTTGGTTATATTAGAATCAGTACCTGATTTGTTCATCATTATGTGTTTTCAAATTTTGGTGCTTTGGTTATTTAAAAAAACGGATATTATGGTGTTTAATATTGCCACTACATGGAAGAATCAGTCCATTTTGATGCCTGTTGTTTGTTTAAGTATTCCCCCCACGATTATGTTGACTCGTATTTTTCTGCTGCAAGTAGAAGCAGAGCTGCAAAAAGATTATATTGCGTATGCTCGTGCAAAAGGGTTGAATTTCTATCACATATTTCGTCATCATGTGCTCCGCAATGTGTTGTTTACGATGTTTCATTATTCCAAAACGATTGTATGGTTTATGTTTTCAAATTTGTTGATGGTTGAGTATTTGTTTAATGTTCCTGGTGTTGTGTATTTTGTTTTGAAATATCCATTTCCAGAAGTGTTTGTTGTAACGCTTTTGTTGCTTTATATTCCATTTTTTATTCTTTACAAAGCGTACGATCTATTTGTACCTGCTGTTATGAGAGGGGAGGGAGTATAGGTGATTAAACATCTTGTACGGGAAAAACAATTTCTGTTCAGTTTCTTGTTTTTAGTCATACTGATACTTGCTAGTGTTGCGAATACGATTTTCAATGATGGTCAAATTAGACAAGTGACAGCCCTTTATGAGAATGGGAACTTGATTGGGGCGCCGCCATTCTCACCGTCTACTCATTTTTTGCTAGGTAGTGATATACATGGATATGATTTACTTCATGTCATTATACAAGGTGCAAAGTTTACCATTGGCTTATCGGCGTGTATTGCCATGCTGCAGGTCGGATTTGCAATTGTGTTTGGCGTCGGAATTGGTACGTTTTTGAAAAGCTGGAGCAGTAAGATTGAATCGTTTTTTGATAGCTTTACGATTATGCCGCTGACGATTATAGCGTACTTTTTGCTAGTAAATGTGATGTCGATGCCGATCGATGGATTTCAGCAGCCGTTTTATCAACGTGCTCTTTTTGAAATGTTTATTCTGACCATTCTTGCGCTTCCGACAACGTCTTTTTATGTCGCGAACGAAGTAAAAAAACTATTCAAGACAGAGTTTGTGGAAGCTGCCTCTGTATTAGGCGGATCCAAATTTCACATTTTACGTAAACATATACTCCCGCAGCTTCGTTCTACGTTAGTCATTTTATTGGTTCAGCAATTCAATAAAGTTCTTCTCGTTTTAGCGCATTTAGGAGTACTAAAGATGTTCTTCGGCGGAACAGTGATTGACCATAGTCCTGCAAAAGAACCGCCACGGACGTTATCATTTGAATGGTCTGGGTTAATTGGAGATAAATTTCACATGCTTTCTATTCACCCTTGGATTGCGCTCGTTCCCATCGTCTTTTTCTCTTTAACAGTCGTTGCTGCTAATTTGATGTTAGTAGGATTACAAAATGCATTTGAAAAATCAAATACTTCAAAAGTGCAGAAAGTAGCATATGATCTAGTAGAAGAAAAACAGACTTCTAATTTTTGAAACGGATATAAGTTGTTGCTGTTAACATAGCCCGTGGCAGAAAAAGGCCTTGCCCGCTCCTATACATGGCCAGACGCTCTTGCCCACCTAAAAGAAGAAAGGTTTTCAATAAAAAAAGCCCGATACAATATCGGACTTTTTTTTATCATTAAACACTCTTGCTTACAAAGTTCATTTCCTTTTGTAATCTCATAAACGAACGGTACATGCCAATTCTCCAAGAGACGATCATTGCAAAAGCAAGTAAGAAGAACATACCGCTTAATTGTCCTAAATCAATTGATTGACTTAAATATTCTTTCATACCGAGGCGGACAACAAGTAAACCGACTAAAATAAAGATAAATGCTTTAGAAGGTATTAAATAGATGTCTGTTCCACGTATTTCAAATTTTGATGTTTTAATAAGAAAAATAGAGAAAAATAAACCAACGATCACTGCTTCGAGAATTTCAGATGATGTTAAGCGAAATTCTGGTAAGATGTACATGCATGCTCCCGTACTCATGAAAAAGGGCGGGAGGATAATTTTTTTAAGTGTTACAGGTTTCTTTGCTGATTTTAAGCGAAGAAACATCATTCCAACAGCCATACAAAGAGCAACAATACTTGATAAAACAGGTAAGCTCATGTTTGACCTCCTTTTATCCTTTGAACGATTTTTTTAATAGAATCATAAACCAAACGAGAGCGATACCAGTGATTGTATGAGACGTTCCAGCAATATGACTTAATCCTTTAAAATCAGCTCCATTGAGTTGAAGAAGTCCGCGCGCTGCCATTGAACCAATTGTTAAAACTAGTCCTAAATTATAGACGATGAACCACATGTTAAAGCTTTTTGCCTCATGGAACGCAAATGATTTTGATAGAGCAAAGGCAAGCAAGAAGAATATAAATCCAAGAACTAGCACATGTGTGTGCAACTTGAATAGTGAAGTCGTACCTTCAATTCCTTGTGCTTTTGAGTATTCTCTCGCGAATACACCTGATAGTAAACCGATAATTAAATAAGTGAATGCTGCATTATATAACTTTTTCATCATATACCTCCTAGATAGCATTAGCAATAGTTATTTTTGGATAGTAGACTGCGATTATTAGTGGTTTGTCATTCCGTATATAAGGCCAGAAATATATGGGATTAGCCAAATGAACCAGACGATAACACTTAGCTTGTGGAATGTTGTCATCATTTTTGTATCTTTTTTGATTAACACAATTGTTGCCCAAACAGCGTGGAATAACATCAGTAAAATGGCTGCTAAGCCTGTGATTCCGTGGAAACTAAACAGGGATCCTGCCTCGGCCATTTTTTCCATTAATGTCGTTCCAAGTGTATCACAGACGAGTCCGAGCCAAAAAATGACGACATGCCAAGGTTTTAATGTCTTTTGGAATTTTTCACTCCATACGCCAACTGTATAAAAAATGAGTGCAGCTGTAATACATATAATAGCAGACGCTAACACGTTCATCATTCCTTTCTAACTGTCATGTTCCTTATATAAAATATGTTACATGAGAATTATGAATAGAATATGAACGCAATATTACATGTGAAATTGGCTTGATTATTATATTTAAATTGTATTATGTCGTAAACAAAAAATGAAGAGGTACTTGTGAATAAAGAAAAAACTTTCTTATTCCCTATGGAAATAGGGCTAAGAAAGTTTTTTAGATTATTGCGATTTACACTTCGTTTTCTCGTAATAATTTTCCGTCGCGAAGCGTTAAAATTCGATCACATACATCAAGCATTTTTTCATCATGTGTAATCATAATCGCTGCTTTTTTATTTTTCTTCACTTCTTGTTTCATTAATTCAACGACTTCTCTTGCACGTTTTGAATCAAGACTTGCAGTCGGTTCGTCAGCTAAAATTAAATCGGGATCATTCATGAATGCACGAGCAATTGCTACACGTTGTTTTTCACCGCCTGAAAGCTGATTTGGATAATGATTCATGCGATGTCCTAATCCAAATGTTTTCAGTAATTGTTCTGCAAGCTTACCAGCTGCTTTTTTATCTTCTCCTTTTAACTTAGCGATATAAAGAAGTTGTTCTTTTACCGTTAAGAAAGGTACGAGGTTTGCGAATTGGAAGATAAACCCGATTTTTCGTAAGCGAATATCGGTCATTTCCTTTTCTGATAAGCTCGTTATATTTTGACCAGAAACATAAATGTTTCCTTTTGAAGGGGAGAGAAGTGCACCTGCAATGGAAAGCAATGTACTTTTTCCGGAACCAGATGGACCGACAATACCGATAAATTCGCCTTCTTTTACATCTAACGTAATTGGATGCAAGGCAGTTACTTCTGTATCTCCTTCGCCGTATACTTTGCTTACTTGATCAAGCGTTAATAATGACGATGGGTTATCCCATTTTACTTCCGTTACCATTACATGCCACCTCCGATTGCTTCTAATGCATCTACTTTTAATACTTGATATAGAGAAATTAATGTACCTAGTATACTAATTACGATAAAGGCACCTGTATATTGTAAGATTGTTGTTGTTGTTAATAAGAACGGCATACTAGCTGGTAAAATAGCCTCTACCGCAAAGATTAAACCAATGCCGATAATAAGAGCAACGCCAGTTAAGACGATAGATTGTACAACTAATGTATTTGCTAAATATGAGTTTTTCGTTCCAATTGCTTTTAATACACCTAATTGATGTGTTTTTTGTAATGTAATGACATAGAAGAATACGCCAATTAACAATGCTGAAATAACAAGTAAGAACGTGATAATCATTGTTAATGTTCCTTGTTCTTCTTTATAACCTGGAATACTTTGTAGTACTTCTTTTTTATCAACAACTTTTGCGTTATCGATTTTTTTATCAGTATTTAGAGCGATTACACTGTAATCTTTTTGATTTGGCAGTGCAATAGCGTCCCATACATTTTCATTCATGTGAACAACAGGTGAATGACTAAACATTTGATTTTGCGAGAATCCGACAACTTTGAAAGCTTTTTTAGAAATAGGATCTACTAGTTCATCTCCAAGTTTGATTCCTTTTTCTTTAATTGATTCATCAGCGACAACTTCATTGTCTGCTAACGTCCCATTTTTTCCTTCAATCACTTTTGGAGCAATGAATGAATCTTGTTTACTTGAGAAAATAGCCACATCAACTTTATTTGAAGTTCCTTCTTTTTCAAATGTTGATACTTTAATATGCATTGGAACTGCATCTTTTTCATCAACTTGTGCCAATGCTTTATCGACATCTTCTTTCTTAATTTGCGAGCGTAACAATTTACCATCTGCATCATCTGATAGAATAAACTTGTTTGCCTTCATTTCGATAATAGAAGAGGCATTATCATGCGATAATCCATTTGCTAGACCTGATATGATAAGTACAAGAAATGATAATAACATCATGATTGTACCAATTAACCCGTAACGTAATTTCGATTGTTTTAATTCTTTAAGTGCTAAAAACATAAGGTTTGTTCCTCCTTGTTTCGTTCTATGCTCTTATCATAAAGAGGAAATATGAACGGAATATGAACAGAAAGTTACAAAAGACGAGTTTGTAGGTTATGTATAGATGAAAAACCGACATAAAGATCAACATAAAAACCATTTTTTTAGATGGGCGAGAGCGTCTGGCCGTGTTTGAAGCGGTCAGGGCCTTTTTTTGCCACGGGCCATGTTAAAACAAATGGAGCAAGCAAGTAGCGTTCATGTTTTATTCTGGATAGCAGCGGCTTATATGTCGGAAAATTAAAATGGATATATAGTAATCCTTCCTCCTATAAAGAAGAGAAGTGGGGAGGAAGAAAAAACTGATGGAGTTTTACTTTTATCGAATAAGAAATGTTTATGAACGGAAGATGAACACGTTATTACAATTGCGAAGAAAACAAAAAGTGTGCTGAGTGCACACTTTTCATTTTTACGGCTATTTTATATCTGTTGGAAGGGAAGAAATATGTTTGGAACGTCTTGGTTTGAAAAAAATCAAAATCGACGGGAGCAGCATACCGCGAACAAGAAACGTATCAATTAAAATTCCCATTGTCATTGTCAAACCGAACAGAAAGAGTTCTTGAAGGGGCTGAGTAATGAGCACAGCGAATGTAGCTGCGAGTATAATACCAGCTGATGAAATGACGCCTCCTGTTAACGCAACTCCGCGTGCCACAGCTTCTTTCCATTCATATTTTTGCGCTTCTTCTTTGATACGGGATACGAGCATAATATTGTAGTCGACCCCTAATGCAATGAGAAATACAAAGGTGTAGACAGGGAGGCGATAGCTAATTGAGTCGTAGCCTAAAATGTAATGAAAGATTATCCAACCTAGTCCTAGCGTTGCGGAATACGAAAGTAACATAGTTATCATCATTGTGAATGCGATAATGATTGACCGTGATTGGTATGTCAGCATAATGAGAATGAAAAGGGAAATGAGCGAGAACGTTACAATTGTATCTCTTTCATTTAAAGATCGTACATCTAATTGCTGTGCGGTTTGCCCGCTATAATGTAAGGAATATTGTTTGGAATCAAAGCCACTATTCGTTAACAAACTTTTGCTGTTTTCTCGTAGTAGACGGATTGTATTTAAAGCAGCTTGGTCGTAAGGATTGTCTTGTAAAGTTAATTGCAGTTTGATGGCATGTTTTTCTTCCGATAAGAAGTTTTTTGGTAAGTTTGCATTTGGTGCTGCGGAAGTGATTTCCGGCGTGACGGTGTTTACACCATCTAATTTTTTCATTGCGCTTGATAATGAAGCTAATTTATCAAGAAAGGATTGGTCTAAGACAATTTCTTTATCTGATTTTAAAATGACAGTGACAGGTGCTAATTGTCCTGGTGGAAAGTTTTCCTCTAATATTTCAAATCCTTGCCGCGATGAAGTATCATTCGGAAATGACTTCAATAAATTAAATGAATATTTCATAGATCCGACGTTTAGTGAAGCAAGAATGAGCATGATTAACAGTATACTTGCTGTGATGGAAGGCTTTTTCTTTACAAAAGTGCCTATATTTGTCCAGAAGCCGCCTAGCTTTTCTTCTTTTACGGCTACTTTTGGAATGAACGGCCAAAATGCTTTTCGGCCTACGAGTGCAAATAGAGCGGGAATGAGTGTAATGCCTCCAAGAAGAATGAACACCATAGCAACTGAAAAGACTGGGGCGAAGTTATGATATGCATTAAAGACAGCAAAGAACAATGTAAGCATCGCAACTAGCACTGTTCCGCCGCTAAAGAGAATCGGTTCCATTACTTGCGTTAAAGCAGCTTGCATCGCATCGTACTTTGAACTCGTCTTTTTTAACTCTTCTTTATAACGAGCTAAGATGAATAAACAATAATCCGTCAAAACAGCAAAGAGTAGAATCATCATAATGGAAAGAGCTTGTTTTTCAACAACGAACCATCCGTTTTGGCCTGCCAATCCTAAAATGCGATCGACTACTGCATATACGATACCGGCAATGATTAATGGAATGATAGCAAGCAATGGAGAGCGGTAAATAATGATTAATATAATAAGAATTAATCCGATTGTTGCAAACATTAATACGAAGTCAGCATTTTTGAACAGCGTGATCGTATTCGCTGCGATTCCAGCTGGACCTGTAATCTCAAGCTTTAAGTCACCGATATCCATTTGTTTTATATGGTTTCGAATTTGCTGCAATGTCTCATAAATTTGATCTGATTCTAAACCTTTCGTTAAGGCAATATTTAAAAGAATGGTTGTGTTATCTTTGGAGAACATTTTATCTTGTGTGGCTTTTGGAAGCTTATGAAATGGTAAGGCACTTGCTACATGTTTTGGTTTATCATCTGAGGAAAGCCATTTGCTAATTTCTGAGATTTTTGCACGATCGGCTTCAGTAATGGCGTTTTTTCCATGAAAAACAAGGAGGGCGACGGCCCCATCTTTAGATGGAAATTGTTCGTCTACTATCTTTTGCGCTACAGCAGACGGCGTATCTTCATGGATGCTTCCTTCACCACTGCTTGTTGCGTACTTTTTGGCTGATGGTGCGATGAAACTTAAAACGCCAATAACAAGAATCCAAGCGATTAACACGATTTTGGCACCCTTTGGACTACTTATGAAGCGAGCAAGTTTATGGATCACATATATAACCTCCTTATTCTATTTTTAGGAAGATTTTAAAATAAGAATATGAACGGAATATGAACGGAATGTTACAAAAATTAAGATTATTTAGTTGTTTCGAATTTGTGAACAAATAGAAAGTAGGAGTTTGAAGTGTTGCACAATTATTTTTTTATGTTTATTATATACCTATACGGGTATAAGTAAGGAGGAGAAAAGAATGAGTAGAAAAATTGTTGTAGTGGGCGGAGTTGCTGGCGGAGCATCAGTTGCAGCGCGTCTGCGTCGTTTAAGTGAAGATGATGAGATTGTTATGTTTGAGCGCGGAGAGTATATTTCGTTTGCAAACTGCGGACTGCCATATTATATTGGCGGAGTGATTCAAGAAAGACAAAAGTTGTTAGTGCAAACAGTAGAAAAAATGTCCAAGCGCTTTAACTTAGATATTCGCATTTTAAGCGAAGTAATCAAAATTAATAAAGAAGAAAAAACAGTTGTGGTGAAAGATGTAGTTACCAATAAAACGTACGAAGAGTCTTATGATGTTTTAATTCTTTCACCAGGTTCTAAGCCGATGGTTCCACCAATTCCAGGAATTGACGAAGCGAAAGCATTATTTACATTACGAAATGTACCGGATACAGATCGTATAAAAGGATATATTGATGAACATAAACCGCGCCGTGCGACTGTCATTGGCGGAGGCTTTATCGGCGTTGAAATGGCTGAGAACTTGAGAGAAAGAGGCCTTGATGTAACGCTTGTGGAAATGAACAATCAAGTCATGCCGCCGATTGATTATGAAATGGCAGCATACGTACATGAGCATATGACAAAACATGGCGTTCAGCTCATTTTAGAAGATGGGGTAGAGGCTTTTGAAGAAGACGGAGCAGTTATTCGTCTGAAAAGCGGTACGAAAATTCATACAGATATGATCATTCTTTCTATCGGTGTAGAGCCTGAAAGCAGCTTGGCAAAAGAGGCAGGATTGGAACTAGGCGTTCGAAATACGATTAAAGTAAATGAAACGCTGCAAACTTTTGACCCATCTATTTATGCGATTGGAGATGCGATTGAAGTAAAAGATTTTGTCACGGAAACAGAAACAATGATTCCACTTGCAGCGCCGGCAAATCGTCAAGGTCGTCTATTAGCGGATATTATTCATGGCCATGCCGATTCTATATATAAAGGAACGATGGGGACATCCATTGCAAAAGTATTTGAATTAACAGTAGCTTCAACAGGGGTGAATGAAAAAGTATTACAACGTTTAGATTTGCCCTATGAGGTAGTTCACGTACAAGCGAATTCTCATGCTGGCTATTATCCAAATGCGTATCCGGTTTTACTAAAGCTTATCTTTAACAAGGAATCAGGAGAAATTTACGGAGCGCAAGCTGTAGGCCGTACTGGTGTAGACAAACGAATCGATGTCATTGCAACTGCAATGAAAGGAAAATTGAAGGTAATGGACTTACCTGATTTAGAATTATCATACGCTCCGCCGTATTCTTCTGCTAAAGACCCTGTAAATATGGTGGGGTATGCAGCAAGCAATATTATTGAGGGACTTGTTGATATCGTGCAATGGCATGAAATTGATGACATCGTAGAAAAAGGCGGATATTTAATTGATGTTCGTGAACCGAACGAATTAAAACAAGGCATTATTAAAGGATCTGTAAATATTCCATTAGATGAATTGCGTGATCGATTACACGAGATTCCAACAGATCAGGAAATTTATATTACGTGTCAACTCGGCATGAGAGGGTATGTAGCGGCACGTATTTTAATGGAAAACGGGTATGAAGTAAAGAATGTTGATGGTGGTTTTAAGTTGTATGGGACAGCTTTACCAAACCGCGTTGCGCATTAATATGAATAACGTCCTGTCAATTTTGATAGGACGTTATTACAAAAAATAAAAAAAGGGTTTACAACATACCCTGTAGGGTATAATATGCATGTATAGGGTTTTTGCTTTAACATAAAACAAGTGAAAGTATGGAGGTGTTCATACATTGGAATACGGTCAAGATATGAAAAATCGTTTGAAGCGAATTGAAGGACAAATTCGCGGTGTCCTTCGCATGATGGAAGAGGGAAAAGATTGTAAAGAAGTGATTACACAATTGACTGCATCACGCTCTGCAATGGATCGTACGATTGGATTAATTGTCGGAACGAATTTAGAGAAATGCCTTCGCGAGCAATTTGAAAAAGGCGATACATCTAATGAAGATGTCATTAAAGAGGCTGTACAACTACTTGTAAAAAGCAGATAATCTGTCAATTTTTTTGGCAGATTTTAAAAACGATTTCATTATACCCGTACAGGTATATGTATAGAGAGATAACCGCTATCAAATACACGAATAAAGTGAAACTTCCGTCAGTGGGGGTCTTACTGCCCGTTAATGCGGGATAAAATTATGAAACATACTACTGGAGGTATATAAAATGGATATCAAACAAGTATTAGATGTAAAAGGATTAGCATGTCCAATGCCAATCGTAAGAATAAAAAAAGCGATGGATGCTTTGCAAACTGGAGAAGTGCTAGAAGTTCATGTAACAGATAAAGGTGCGATTAAAGATATTCCAGCATGGTCACAAAAAGGTGGACATGAAGTATTACAACATGTTGAAGAAGATGAAGTTTTGAAGTTTTGGATTCAAAAAGCGTAACAACAAGGAGGGTATGGATATGAATGTAGTATTGAATAGTGTGTTGATTGCATTGATTTCCTTGTTTATTATTTCTCGTTTGTTACCTGTTAAGGGAGTAAAAAATATAAGCGGAAAAGAACTAAAAGATGAGCTTAAGAAAAAGAATAAGCAATTGATTGATGTGCGTACACCAGGGGAATTTAGAGGCAATCACATTCAAGGTTTTCGAAATATGCCATTAAATGAACTTGTACAAAAAGCAACTAGCTTAGATAAAAACAAAGAAGTAATCGTCATTTGTCAAAGTGGAATGAGAAGTAAACAAGCAGCAAAAATTTTAAAGAAAATGGGATTTAAACAAATTATAAATGTTTCAGGAGGTATGAACGCTTGGAGTTAAGGAGGATGTAGGAAAATGAAAGAAATGACTGCGAAAGAATTAGAACATAAATTAATGAATCATGAAGTGGTAAACATTATTGACGTACGTGAGGTAGAAGAAGTTGCGGAAGGGAAAATTCCAGAAGCACTTCATATCCCGCTTGGCTTATTAGAATTTCGTATGCATGAGTTAGATAAACAGAAAGAATACGTAATTGTATGTCTTTCTGGCGGAAGAAGCTCGCGAGCAGCTCAATTTTTAGAAAGCTATGGTTTCCAAGTAATTAATATGAACGGCGGTATGTTAGCTTGGGAAGGGAAAACAGAGTAACTGTTAAATAGATGAACAAAAGATACAAAGTCCTTTCATTTGCGAAAGGACTTTGTACGGATTTTTAGGTTACCTATACGGGTATGTGTAGTGAAATATGTCGAGAATCGCCGATATATTGGTGGACACATAGCTTCTTTGTGTAAAAATTTCCGGAAGTAGGAGGAGGCAGCATGGAACAAAAGAAAACAACAACAATTGTATTATTTAGCGGAGATTATGATAAAGCGATGGCAGCGTATATTATCGCAAATGGTGCAGCAGCGTACGATCAAGAAGTAACGATTTTCCATACATTTTGGGGGTTGAATGCGCTTCGTAAAGATGAGCCGATAAAAGCAAAGAAAAATTTCTTAGAGAAAATGTTTGGAAAGATGATGCCTCGCGGTGCAGATAAGATGGGGTTATCGAAAATGAATTTTGCAGGTATGGGACCGAAAATGATTAAGAGTGTGATGAAAAAACATAATGTAATGCCATTGCCAGATTTAATCGATATGGCGAAAGAACAAGGTGTAAAACTTGTCGCGTGCCAAATGACAGTGGACTTATTAGGACTAAAAGAAGAAGAAATTATGGGAAATGCCGAATTTGCAGGAGTTGCAGCGTATTTAGCAGATGCGTCTGAAGGAAACGTGAACTTGTTTATTTAAATTCAATTCCTTTTAAACTTTTAATAAGTATTGGTGTGGCATAGGGGGAAGAATGAACATAAGCCTGCCTTTATTGCTGTTGCAAGTTTACTTGTTTTGTCAATTGGAGCGAATGTCGGGAAAAAATGTGGATGAATATGATGTTGTCTTATACCCATTTTACTTTTGGAGAAGAATTTTCGTTCGCGGAATTTCTTCTCCAAAAGCTTTTTTTGTGAAGAGGAAATTTCAATAATTACAGATTGCTCTTGAATAGTAAAATATTTACTTTAATTTCACACATGATTAAAAATCCCTTAATAATTAAAGGTTATAGTAAAAATATAAAAAGGAAACAAACCTCGATTAAAAAGTAATATTTGTGAGAATGTATGGATAGAGATAATTTACGAACACCTGCTTGCATAGAATAGTGCCATTCACAATCAATAAGAGATCATAAAAGTTGTCTATGTATTGTGTGTGAATGACGGTCTATATATGCAAGTAGGTGTTATTTGTTTTTGTAAAAATAGACTGATTTTTCATTCTTTTATATTTGGAAATAAGAGGGGATTATATCATGATTACTTTGCGAAACGTATGTAAAACATATGAAAACTCAACTCAAAAAGCAGTACAAGATGTTTCTGTTCAGATTCAAAAAGGAGAGTTTTTCGTTTTAGTAGGACCTTCAGGATGTGGGAAGAGTACATTACTTCGAATGATTGCTGGGTTAGAGAATATTTCATCAGGACATCTTTTAATTGATGAAGTTGTTTCAAATGATTTGCAACCGAAAGATCGTCACTTATCAATGGTATTTCAAAACTATGCGTTATATCCGCATCTTACGGTAGAAGAAAATATTTTATTTGGCTTAAAGGTACGAAAAATAGAGAAAATGGAACAGAAAAAACGTTTAATGGAAGCTACTGAATTAGTTGGATTAACTCCATATATAAAGGCGAAGCCGAGAGAACTTTCAGGAGGACAGCGTCAGCGTGTAGCACTTGCACGGGCAATTGTCAGTCAAGCACCGATCTGTCTTATGGATGAACCGTTATCTAACCTTGACGCAAAACTGAGGGCGCAAATGCGCATGGAAATTCGAGATATTCAACAGCGTCTTGGCATTACAATGATTTATGTAACACATGATCAAATTGAAGCGATGACAATGGGAGATCGTATGATGGTATTAGATAAGGGAGAAATCCAACAAGTAGGGACACCGCTTGATATATATAACAAGCCAGAAAATGAATTTGTTGCTACTTTTATTGGTTCTCCGTCTATGAATGTTGCTAATTGTCAAATTGATACGACGCAAAATTCTGCTCATGTAGGATCTTTACGTATTCCGCTTACAGATTCGTTAGTTAGTCAATTGCAACATACAGATGTACGTATCGGTATAAGGCCAGAATATATTCGTATTGGCGAGCAGGGACAGCCTGTTATTGTACAATCTGTTGAAGTATTAGGTAATGAATCAATTGTTAATTTTCTAGTAGACAATAACATGTGGAGTGCTAAGGTGACTGGACAATTGAAGTGTAAACGAGATGAAATTGTACATGTACAGTTTCAAGTAGATAAGCTACACTTCTTTGAACAATCTACATTAGAATTCTTATTATTACATAGTGAGCAAGGGGTGGCTATAACATGATCGATGTGCCGAAACCTTTAACAAAGCAGCAAAGTGTAAGAAAACGGAATGTATGGAACCGGGCATCGGATTTACGTATAGCTTGTATATTTTTGGCTCCATCACTTATTTTATTTTCGGTATTTTTGTTTTATCCGTTGATTAAAACGTTATTTTATAGCTTTCATTTAACGAACGCCCAAGGTGAAGCAAGTGTCTTTGTAGGTCTAGAAAACTATCAATATTTATTAACAGATCCTTCTTTTTATCAAAGTATAAAATCGACGTGTTTATTTACTTTATATACTGTTCCTGCTAGCATATGTATTTCTTTATTTCTAGCATTGCTAGCGAATGAAAAGTTACGAGGGATTGGGATTTTTCGTGTGCTTTTTTCTTCCACAATGGGAATTTCCGTGGCTGCGAGTGCGGTGATTTGGTTGTTTTTATTTCATCCAAGTGTTGGTGTGTTTAATAATATACTAGGCATTCTTCATCTACCTACAATTGAATGGCTAACCAGTCAAAAGTGGGCATTAATCTCGGTATCTATTCCAACGATTTGGATGAATATTGGTTTTTCATTTTTAGTAATTCTAGGAGGGTTGCAAAATATTGATACGACACTTTATGAAAGTGCATCAATTGACGGTGCATCTTATTTTTATAGACTTCGTAAAGTGACATTGCCGATGTTATCGCCAACTTTATTTTTTATAGCAACTGTTACGCTAATCAATGCAGTTCAAAGCTTTGGGCAAATCGATATTTTAACAAAGGGTGGCCCAAACAATGCAACGAATTTAATTGTTTATTCAATTTATAAGGAAGCCTTTGTGAATTACCAGTTTGGTACAGCAAGCGCTCAAGCTATCGTGTTGTTTATTTTTATCTTTATTGCAACAATACTTCAGTTTAAATTTGCGGAAAGAAAGGTGCATTACCAATGAGTTATACATGGAGACGGAAAGTATTGTTATACATATTACTTTTACTTAGTGCAATACTTGTATTCTTTCCGGTGTTATATGCAGCTTCAATCGGATTTATGACACCTGATGATATCCAAATGCGTCATCTTTTTCCGACGAATTTCACTTTTAATAATTTTGTTCATATTTTTGATAAAGTACCATTGCTTTTATATTTGAGAAATAGTTTTATCGTTTCAACAACTGTTATGATTGGACAACTTATTGTATCTAGTTTAGCAGCATATGCGTTTGTGTTTTTACGATTTAAAGGAAGAAATGCAATCTTTTTCTTATTCATCTCAACGATGCTTATTCCATGGGAAGCAACAATGATTCCGAATTTCTTATTGGTTCAGCAATTTGGATGGACAAATACTTTGATGGGATTAACAGTACCATTTTTTGCAATGGCTTTTGGGATTTTCTTGTTAAGACAACATTTCCTCACAATTCCGCATGAACTTCGAGAAGCTTCATTAATTGAAGGTATTGGTCATTTTGGATTCCTTTTTAAAGTAGTAGTTCCGTATTGTAAAACGAGCTTTATTACGTTAGGGGTATACGGATTTTTAACAACTTGGAATATGTATTTGTGGCCACTTCTCGTAACGAATGATGCAACATCTCGTACAGTACAAATTGGGATTAAACAATTGCAAACACAAGAAGTAGCAAATGATTGGGGAGGTGTTATGGCTGGCATTACAATTGTGATTCTTCCAACATTGATATTGTTATTTTTAGGTCAAAAACAATTACAACAAGGATTGACAAAAGGTGCGATTAAATAATGTGTCATCTCCAATAAAAAATGAGAAAAGGTGGATAAAAACATGAAGTTAGTAAAAAAAGGTTCTTTATTACTTACAGCAGTGGCAATGGCAATGTCAGTAGCAGCATGTTCAAGTTCGCAAACTTCAGTTAAGGATTCTTCACAAGCAAAAGCTGAAACAGCACCTGTTGAAAAAAATGGAAATAAAGTTGTTGTACGTTTTTGGCATGCAATGAGCGGAGATTTGCAAAAGAAATTAGATGCACTCGCAGCAGAATATAATCAATCTCAAGATAAGTATGAAATTAAACCTGAATTTGAAGGCACATACGAGGAGTTATTAACAAAGTTTCGTAGTACGGCTACATCTAAGGACGTACCAGCAGTAGTACAATCTAGTGAAATTACAACGAAATATATGATTGATAGTAAAAAAATTACGCCTGTACACGAGTGGATAGACAAAGATAAGTATGATACATCGAAATTAGAAAAAGCCATTACAAACTACTATTCAGTAAATGGTAAAATGTATTCCATGCCATTTAACTCATCTACACCTGTATTAATCTATAATAAGGATGCGTTTAAGAAAGCAGGTTTAGATCCTGAAAAAGCACCTAGCACGTATTCGGAACTAGAAGAAGATGCCAAGAAATTGACAATAAAAGAGGGGAATACAACGAAGCAATACGGTTTCTCTATGTTAAACTATGGCTGGTTCTTTGAAGAATTATTGGCAACGCAAGGCGGCTTGTATGTAGATAATGAGAATGGCCGTAAAGGTTCTGCTAAAAAAGCAGTATTTAATAGTAAAGAAGGACAAAAAGTTTTCACAATGCTTAATAACTTAAATAAAAATGGGGAACTTGGAAAATACGGTAACGATTGGGATGGTATGCGTGCAGCATTTCAATCTGGACAAGTAGCAATGTATTTAGACTCTTCTGCTGGTGTTCGTAATATCATTGATACATCTAAATTTGATGTAGGTGTTGCATATATTCCTCATCCAGATGGCGTAGATTCAAAAGGTGTTGTAATTGGCGGGGCATCATTATGGATGACAAATATGGTTGGAAAGGAGACACAACAAGGCGCATGGGATTTCATGAAGTACTTAACTAAGCCAGATGTGCAAGCGAAATGGCATACACAAACAGGATATTTCGCTATTACACCATCGGCGTATAATGAACCATTAGTAAAAGAACAATATGAGAAATATCCACAGTTGAAAATAACAGTTAATCAACTTCAGTCTACAAAAGCATCACCAGCGACACAAGGAGCATTAATCAGTGTGTTTCCTGAATCACGTGATGCGGTTGTAAAATCACTAGAAGCAATGTATGGCGGGGCAGACGGTAAACAGGCGTTAGATGATGCAGCGAAAGCAACAGATCGTGCTATTGAAATTGCAAACAGAACAAACGGTAAAAAATAACACATATCGTAACGGGGGAAATTTATAAAATACGCAGAGACTATCTTGAAAGCTGAGATAGTCTTTTTATTTTTAAACGATTAAATGCTTGACTAGAGGCACCGGAAGGATGTATAAAATAGCGACATTTTATGTGATTATAAAAAATAAGCCCTATTTTCATAGGACTTATCCTTTACATTAATTTTCACTTGTTTCACTAGTTGCTGTATTCTTTTGTGCGGGTTGTTGTTTATCTTCTTGATTTTGTTTTTTATCTGGATCTTTATTTTTATCCGTATTCATATCTTTATCTTGTGAAACAGAATTTGCATCAGCAGGAAGCCCAAGATGTTCACGGAGTTGTTTTGTTATGTCAGCTATATTTTTTTGATCAGGCATGTAGTAATACGTATGTTTTGGAGCAGGGTTGGGTTTACAAATTTTATCTTCCGCCGACATATAGCAGTCTTCTCCAGCTAGTTGGAGTTTTCCAATTGAAGAATCTATACCATATTTGTAGAATGATAACATATCGTCAAATGAGAAGTTTGTTTTAAATTCTCCATTAATATCATCAATAATTTTTCCTACTTTTGTGATGGATCCAGCACTTGCTAGTTTTTTAACGATCGCTTCAATAACAATTTGTTGACGTTGACCGCGCATTGCATCGCTATCAATTTTACGCGTTCTTGCTAGTGCAAGAGATTGTTCTCCGTTTAGATGTTGAAACCCTTTTTCAAGATGAATTGCACCAGCTGTATCGTTACTATCTTGTTCTGTAAATGTAACAGGTACATCTAAGTCAATTCCTCCTAAATCGTCGACAATTTTTATGAAAGATTTAAAATTAAACCGCACAAAATAATCGACTGGAACGTTGAAGAGTTTTTCTACTGCGTCAATAGTAGATTGAGGCCCACTGTCTTTTCCGTTTTTTGCAACCCCGAGTGAATATGAGTTTGTAATTTTATCTTTTTTCTTCTCTACTGGAATGTATGTGTATGTATCACGCGGAATACTTACTAGTTTTACTGTTTTATTATCTTTATTAAACGTTGCAAGTAACAGTGCGTCTGGATGAAATGCACCAGAATACTCCTTTTCACGCCCTTGATTTTCATCAATTCCCATAATTAACACAGATACGTTATTGGAAACGGGTTTAACCGCTTGTTCGCGTAATTCAGACTTTTCACCACGTTCTAAATTCTGAGAGGCATTTTGAACAGCGGAAGAGGCCTTATTTACTAAAAACCAAGTGTAACCTCCACCGCAAATTAAAAACAAGACAATAATGAACATTGTAATTTTTAGCTTTTTATACCTTTTTTTATGCTTATTTTCACGTAAATCCGTTTTTTGATCCATTTTCTATGCTCCTTCATCAATAATGAGAGCGCATCCACTCCCTGCATCAATTAATTATAATTCTTTGTTGTAAAAAAGAATATTACAAGTTATTTACATTTTTAAAATTTTCTTTCTTTTCTAACGGTAAGTTAGTTTCCTTCTTTCATATTCTGTAGAAAAAAAGGTTGCCATATCTAGCAACCTTTTTACTATTCATATCGCAAGCACTCAATTGGGTCTAGTTTCGCTGCTTTGTTTGCAGGAAGTAAACCGAATGCAATACCGATTAACATGGACAGTCCAACTGAAATTAATCCTAATTTTATTGAGACAACGAGTGGCCATGCTGCAAATATTGATACGATCCAGGCAAAGAAGATACCGAGTACAAATCCGATCAAGCCACCTAGTGCTGTTAAAATACAAGATTCAATAAGAAATTGTGTTAATACTTTCCCACGCGTTGCACCAAGTGCCTTACGGACGCCGATTTCACGTGTACGCTCTGTAACGGATACAAGCATGATATTCATAACGCCGATACCACCAACTAATAGTGAAATAGCTGCAATACCACCGAATACACTTTTTAAAATACCTGTGAATTTATCAATTTCTTTTAGTACTTCTCGTGGATCTGGTACTTCGAATTTTCCAGTAGTTCCTTGTTTTTTTGCATTATTTAATGATTTTACAACTGCATCTTGTACAGTTTGCTTATCTTGATTAGGAGCAATTTTTACTGTGATACCATCATAGTTGTTTTTGCCAAATAAAACAGGCCAGTTTTCTGCGGAGATGATTCCTTCTTTAAATTCCGCACCACCTATCATTGATTTGATGGAATATACACCTACTACTTTATAAGGTGTACCTTTCACATCTACATATAAGTTTGGCTCCCATGACGAGAACAATTTATTGAATGCATCTTTATTTAATACAATTGTATGTTCTGGTTTATCCAAATTGGCAGCTGTTAAAAAGCGGCCATGTTCCAGTTGAAATTTAGAGGTATCATCAAAGTAATCTCCTTTAGCACCAATTACATCGATATCTAATTCTTTTTTTCCTGCATATATTTTCGCGTTGCTTCTAACATCAGGATAAACATCTTGAACACCAGGGATTTTTAAGACATTGTCATACATGCTTGCAGACACTTTACCGTCCATATCTGCAACTTCTTCTGTTTTATAGTTTACTTGAAACTGATCTTTCTTTTCTTTCCCGATTTGTTCACGGAATTTCGCATTGGTTCCATCACCAATAGAGATAATGGTAATAATCGCACTAACCCCAATAATAATTCCAAGCATTGTTAAAATCGAACGCATTTTATGAGCGAAGATGGAGGAAAGGGCCATACGTATATTTTCATTTAAGTTCAAACTCAACCTCTCCAATCTTGGACGATCTTTCCGTCACGAATTACAATTTGGCGCGCTGCCGCTTCCCCAATTTCTCGGTCATGGGTGATTATAATAATGGTAGAGCCTTGTTTATTTAATTCGTAAAAGAGATCCATAATTTGTGTACTTGTTTTCGTATCAAGGGCACCAGTCGGTTCATCGGCTAAAATGAATTTTGGGTTATTCACAATCGCACGGGCGACAGCGACACGTTGTTTTTGTCCACCTGATAATTCATTCGGTAAGTGAGTTGCTCGGTCCGCAAGCCCTACTTTTGCTAATGCAGCTAACGCAAGCTCGCGTCGCTCTTTTTTATCTACGCCAGCATAGATGAGCGGTAGTTCGACATTTTGCATCGCATTGAGGCGAGGGAGCAACATGAAGTTTTGGAATACAAATCCAATTTCCTTATTGCGAATGTGCGCCAGTTCTGTTTCAGACATGTTTGAAATATTTTGCCCAGCTAATGTATATGTGCCCGCTGTCGGTCTGTCTAAGCAACCGATGATATTCATTAATGTTGATTTCCCGGAACCAGATGGTCCCATAATAGAAGTAAATTCACCTTGATTTAGTGTTACATTAATACCATGTAGTACTTGAACAACTTCTTCTCCGTTTTGAAAAGACTTCGTGATGCCTTTTAGTTCAATCATTTAATGTTAACCTCCATACCATCTTGTAAATCTTTTTCTGGTTTTGAGATCACTTGCTCACCTGTTTTTAATCCGGCAATTTTTGCTTCGCTATCTGTTTCAAATTCAATGGTAATGGCTTGTTCTTTTGCCTTTCCATCTTTTACAACGAATACGACGTTTTTATCACCCTTTTTCACGATACTGCTTTTCGGAACAACGGTACCGTTTGCTTCACCAGATTTTGCCGTTACATAAACATGGAAGCCTGGTTGTAGGTCATCATTATTATCTAATGTAATAACGAAAGGATAGTTAGAAACTGTTTTGTTTTCATCCATATTCTTTACTGGCGTTGTTCCAATTTCTGTTACTTTTCCTGTCCATGTTTTTCCAGGTACTGTTTTGGATGTAACAGAAATCTCTTGACCAATTTTCATTTGAGAAAGTTCATATTCAGATAGCTGACCTTTTACTTTTAATGCCCCAGCATTGCGAATAGTAATACCGCTTATAGCTGCTTTTTCTTCTGTACCTTTGTTAATGTCTTCGATTGTGCCATCTACAGGGCTTGTTACTGATAGTGTATCTTCTTTTTCTTGAGTATTTTGGATCATTTGCTTCGCTTTTTCGACTTCGAACTTTTTCGTTTCAAGCTGCGTTTCATGTGCTTGCACTTCTTGTTCAGCAGCCTTTAGCATTTCACCCGCAGCACCAGCTTGTTTTGCTGTTTGTAGCTTTTGTTTTGCTGAGTCCAATTGCTTTTGAATGAGTGTAACTTCTTTCTCAGCTAATTTCTTTTGCATTTCTGCTTCATTTTTTTCTAGTTTAATAGATGAATTGTTATATTTAAAAAGCAACTGTCCTTTTTTTACTTGATCGCCTTTTTTAACGGCAAGCTCATAGTTACCTTTTGTTGGATCAAATGAAATTGTTTCGATGCCGTTTGGAATGACTTCTCCGCTAAATTTTTGCGCATTTTCAATTTTCTTTTCTGTTACTTTATAACCGCTGTATGCCATAGCTGGTGTAGATCCGCCAGCCAGTGCAAAGTAAGAACCAGCACCAATTCCGATTGTCGCTAAACCGATGATTACTAATTTCGTTTTCTTTTTCATTCTATTTTCACCTTTTCGTGTCATTTTTGTCTCTGTAACTTCCAGTGTAAGGTAGATATTACATTCGGCAAATCGTTTTATCTTACAATAATATTACAATTTTGTAAGGTTAGGAATGAAATATATATAGAAAGTATAAAAAAACTCTTTTTTACTATAGAGTTGGCAGGAGGAACTGGCCGTGTATTGGAGCGATTAGGGCCTATTTTTGCCACATGCGAAGTTTTAAAACAGAGGTAGGGAACGGGAGCTGGGCATGTTTTGTTTTGCCTAGCAGTGATTTATATGTAAGTTGCAAATAACAATTAAAAACTCTTTTTTACTATAGGATGGGAGAGAGGAACTGGATGTGCGTAGAAGCAGTTAGTACCTCTTTTTTCGAGCGGGTTGTGTTGTCTTTTCGTAGCAGTGATGTATATGTTGAAAATAAAATTGTAATAGAGGGTTCCACATATAGAAACGTAATAAGAATAATTTACAGAAAGTATATACAATTCAAAAAATATTGTATAAAATGGGAGAAAAAGGATTGGGGTCAGGCGAATATGGCAAAGAGGGTATTTATACATAGTTCGGAAATCGTTGTGAAACTTTTCTTATCGATTGTCGGAATTATTTGTATAGGAGCGTTACCTGGTTTGTTTCAAGGGTTAAAAGTAGATTTTTATAGATACGTAGAAACGATTAAGATGGTATGCAATAATTTGTTGCATTTATCATCGATGAAGTATGCGGTAGCTACTAATGGTGCAATTGTAAGCAGAAATCCAGTCACAAAACCACTATTTCCACAACTATTTATCCACTATAAAGAAACGATGATTATTTTTTTAGCTGCCTTTTTTCTTTCACTTTTGATTGCTTTTTTCATTGTTTATATTGTTTTACGAAGTAATGCTAATGTTCAAAAGAAAATTAAATCATTTTTACTCTTTCTTGAATCTATTCCAGATATTCTTCTTATTATCGGTTCGCAGCTTTTCGTCATTTGGATTTTTAAACAAACAGGTTTGTTAGCTGTAAATATTTCAGGGGTAGGAGAGAAATCTATTCGAGGATTACCCATTATTTGTTTAAGTGTACCGACAACGATTATGTTTATAAAACTAGTATTACTGCGTTTTGAGACGGAACTTGAAAAAGATTATGTTCTATTTGCAAAGGCAAAAGGGCTAGACAAGCTTTATATTTTAAATCACCATGTTTTACGTAATGTGCTATTAAGTACGCTCTTTTTTGCAAAAACAAATATTTGGTTTATGTTATCCAATTTGTACATTATTGAATGGATGTTTAATACATATGGCATGTTTGTATTTGTAAGAATAGCTGCCGATGCGGATTTTGCGACAGGTATTCCTCTGTTTACAGTTAGTTTGCTGCTGCTGTATGTACCTATTTTTATTATCTTTAAGCTGTTTCATTATTTTGTTCCAAATGCGATGAAAGAGAGGCTATAAAATGTGGCAACATTTGAAACGTGATAAGCGCTTTTGGATTAGTAGTGGATTCATTATTATCATTCTTTTGTTAAGCATTGGAAATACCATTTTTAATGATGGACATATTCGGAGGGTGTCCATTCAGTATAATGAGGATGGAACACCAGAAGTACCCCCATTTTCACCTTCATTCCAGTTTTTACTTGGAACAGATGGAAAGGGATTTGATTTATTAAACTTAGTAATTGAAGGAGCAAAATGGACAATTGGAATTTCCATACTCATTGCATTGTTACGTATTGTATTTGGAGTTGGCTTCGGTGTTTTTCTCGGTATGTACGTAAAGAGAGGATTTCCCAAATTAGAAGCTTTTTTTGATAGCTTTACAATTATTCCAATGGTTATGATTGCAGCTTTTTCATTACGACATGCAATTACATTTGATAACGGCGAAGCAACGTCATCTTTTTTTGAACGAGCTTCGTTTGAAATTATTTTATTAACGGTGCTCGCAGTTCCGACCCTTTCTTTGTACGTTGCTAATGAAATTCGTAAGGTATTAACAGAAGAATTTATTGATGCTGCTAAAATTTTAGGAGGAAGTAAACAACACCTTCTTATAAAACACGTGTTTCCGCATTTGTACCCAACTTTCGTCATCGTATTTATGCAGCAGTTTGTCCAGACACTTGTTATTTTATTGCACCTTGGTTTATTAGATTTATTCTTTGGGGGAACAGTAAAGTTTTATGGAGGAGAGACCGGTTCTTTTACTCATGAATGGTCAGGATTAATTGGGGTATACTTCCGTTCTTTATCAGTGCATCCATGGATTCCGCTTGTACCGATTATCTGTTTTGGTTTAACGATTTTTTCAGGGAATATGATTGTGAAATGTATCCAGGATGCGGTGGCGAAAGCAAGATTAGTGGAGAAAGCAGAGCAGGAAGAGGGAGAAATGACACAATCTATAACACAAACGAAGGAAGAATTATTTGTATTTAAGCATACGATGTAAGGGCTTAAAAACGTTAAAAGCCTTAAAAGCTTTAAAACCCTCTTTTTTAGGTTGGCGAGAGGGACTGGCCGTGTGTAGGAGCGGTCAGGGGTTATTTTTGTCCCGTGCGAGGTTTTAAAACAGAGGTAGGGAACGGAGAGCATGACTTGTTTTGCATAGCGGTTCAAAGGGCCCCCTCTTTTTGTCAACATCCCTTAATAAGTGCTTTTTTAATAACATTTACATATAGAAGAATACACATTACTTATATTCTAATAACATGGTAATAGAGAGGTGAAGGAATATATTAGAAGGTTTTCTTGGATTTGAATTCAATCGTATCTTCGGTTAATATTAAAAAGTGAATGAATTACCATAAATTTCATTTTTTAGAATGATTAGGGATAAGATGTTAGTATTCTTGAGTGCAATTTTAATAGGTGTTATGGTTAGTTTAAGAGTGTATGCTTTCAGCATGATAGAACGCCAAGCAGAAGAAGAATTATATGTTTTTTGTTCAAAATGTAATAAGAGAATTAGAAGGGGAAACTCAGCGCCATATTGTTCAAAGTGTAATATATTTTTTTAGTAAAATATATTACACTTTGAATGAAAACTTTATGAATTCAAAAAATAAAAGCGCTCACTAAAAAACAACTTTTATTTGTAGAGTTAATTATATGGTTCACGCTCTCTCCTAGAGGGCGTGAATAGATAAATAAAGATATAAAAACAGAGAAAAGGGGGAGCGCAAAGCGCGTCCCCTTTTTTTAACAGCTATGGATTCCTAGTCTTTTCATTTTGTAGAAACTTCACCTTCAGTTTGTGTTTGCGGAATAAAGTAACCGACAATACCACCAATAATTGCTGGGACGATCCAGCCAATTCCTAGTTTGTAAAATGGAATTGCACTTGCAAGAGATGATATGGCAGATGGCATCATGCCGATGTTATCAAGGGCATGGATGCAACTTATAATAAAGGCTGCAATCATGGCGCCGACATATACACTCGGTTTTCTTTTTGTGTATTTATCAATAAACGATACGAAAATTAGGATGATTGTAATTGGATAAAGGATAATTAATACTGGTAGTGTCAGTTTAATTAATAAACTTAATCCTAAGTTAGAAACAACAAAGCTAAATATACAAACCCATAGTACAAGTTTTTTGTATGATACGTTTGTTAATACGTTTGAAAAGTAGTTTGCAAATGCACTGACAACGCCAATTGCTGTTGTTAAACAAGCGAAAATAATGGCCAGGCTTAGTAATATGTTACCGCTTGTCCCAAATAAATTGTACATAATCGTTGCTAATAGCTGACCACCGTTTTCAAATTGTCCAAGGTGACCGTTTGATGCACCGATATAACCTAATGCGAAATAAATGATTGTTAAAAAGAACGCTGCAATACTTCCGCATAAAATTGTATATTTCGTAATCGCTTTTTTATCATGTACGCCATTTTGACGAATCGCATTCACAACAATGCTAGATAATACAAGTGCTCCAATTGCATCTAATGTTAAAAAGCCTTCTAAAAACCCTTTGAAAAAGGGGATGTCTTTGTAGTCACCAACAGGAGTAGCGAATGAGCTTGTTGGTGAAAGAATCGCTTTTGTTGCCATTACCGCAATAATAACAAGTAAGATAGGTGTTAAAATTTTTCCGATGTGATCCACTAATTTGGAAGGGTTTAACGATAGGAAGTAGACAATCGTAAAGAAAATTCCTGTAAAGAGCAACATCGAATACCAGTGATTTTGGAAAAGCGGTGCAATTCCGATTTCATATGAAACAGATCCTGTGCGCGGGATAACGAAAAGCGGTCCAATAGAAAGGTAAATAATGATGGCTAAAACTGCTGCGAATTTTGGATGAACACGGCTCGCAAGTGTTTTGAAGCTGCCTCCTGCTAATGCAACTGCAACAATTGCTAATAGTGATAAACCGACATCTGTAATTACAAATCCTGCGATAGACACCCACATATTCTCTCCAGATGAAAGACCGAGTAGCGGCGGGAAAATCATATTACCAGCACCAAAGAAAATCGCAAATAGCAATAAGCTAATCGAGAGAATTTGGGATGGTTTTAAAGTTGTACGCATTCTATAAAAATCCTCCTAGATGGTTTTTGTCGAAAATTCAAATAATTTGTCGAATTGATGTTTTTATTTTAAAGGTGTGATGACTAGAAAGCAACATTTAATTTTTAAAAAATTATTAATTGATTTACTAAGTTGAATACTTATTTTGAGGAAGGAAGGATAACTATACAAAAAAGTGATATAAAACCTTTTTCTTTTTAGGGGGACAAGGGGAGAAAATAAGTGGGGATTACTTTAGTGTTTTACAAAGTAGTAATTTATATGTACATCAATCCTTCTATATCCATCTAAGAGGGAGTGCAGAATATCCATAAAATATTTACACGAAACTGTAGAGATATTTGTTAGTTTTTAAAATCAATTAATTGATTCTAAAATATGGGGGGAGAAGATTATGAATGAAATGGTTAGAGGAAAAACTTTTTGAAAAATGGATAGCAATACCAAGAGGAATTAGAATGATATCTTTATTTGTAATAGTATCGATTACTTTTTTTATAATGTTTTTTTTACCAGGTATAAAAGCAGTACAGGCATTATTAATTGATTTTAATAGCATAGATAAAGTTAGTTTAATTGTTGCAGTGGTTAGTTCTATCTTTATTTTAGTGATTTTAAAAAAGAGTTTTGCAGGAAAAAAATAAATTCATAAAAATTTTTGAGGTTACAAGGTGCTTTTAATCAAACTTTATTTGAAGCCAACATTGTATTTTTTTCTTTCCCATGTGGTGGTGAATTAAAGACGGAAATCTATTTCATGCGAATAGAAAAATGTAATGCACATACCGATTACAGTATGTGCATTACATTTTAAAAATAAATTTGCCTGTCTCGTTCTTCTTTTAATATTTCGACCGCTTCTCGAAAACGTTGGGAGTGAACAATTTCACGTTCTCGTAGAAAGCGTAGTCCATCGTTTATATCAGGATCGTCGGACATATTGATGAGCCATTGGTATGTTGCTCTTGCTTTTTCTTCTGCGGCGATGTCTTCATATAAGTCTGCAATTGGATCTCCTTTTGCTTGTATGTAGGTTGCTGTAAATGGAGCGCCTGCAGCATTGTGATAGAAAATGGCGCTATCGTGATCAGCGTAGTGAGCATCAAGGCCTGCAGCTATCATTTGGTCTGGGGTAGCGTCTTTTGTTAATTTATATACCATTGTCGCAATCATCTCAAGATGGGCAAACTCTTCCGTACCGATGTCTGTTAATAAACCAATCACTTTGTTGGGAATGGTGTAGCGTTGATTTAAGTAGCGCAGGGCAGCAGCTAACTCGCCATCAGCACCGCCGTATTGTTCAATTAAATATTTGGCGAGTGTTGGATTGCAAGTACTTACCTTTACAGGATATTGTAATTTTTTTTCATAGATCCACATATTTTCCCCACCTTTATCCCGCTATTTGTGGGCAGTAAGACTGCCCGTAAAAGCCCCATTGGTTCAACTAACCATCAGTGGGGGATGAAGAATCCCCCCACTGATGGAAGTTTCACTTTATATTTGCCATGGCCAAGGTCCTTTACTCCATTCCCAAGGGGCATTTGAATAACTATTACCGAACTGTTGAAGAGGTCCGTATTTTTCTTCAATTTGTTGTTTCATTAGTCTCCGTTTATAGGAAAAATCGTTAAATTGCTTAATGGATGTAACATCATCAGGATGGGTATCTAAATATAGAGTCAGTTCAACTAGTACAAAATCGAGTTCCTGCAATTCTTCCATCCATTTATAAAATTCATCAGGAAGTGGTTGCACCACGATGGTCTCACCGTCCTTTTTTATCCCGCATTAACGGGCAGTAATACTCCCACCTCAAAATTCAGCGAAAGCAAAGTCCAGCTCTAGCGGCTAGAATCTCCGGTCGTTTCGCCCCCTCGGACGAGGCCAAAAGCGCCTCTCTGTCGGGGGCTCCAACGTCCTACGATTCTGAACGAGCCGCTTCCGCTTTTCTTAAGAAGTTAGGTGGGAGATAAACTGCCCGTAAAAGCCCGATTGGTTCAACTAATAATCAGTGGGGGATGAAGAAAATCCCCACTGATTAAAGTTTCACTTTATAAGGATTTTCATAATAATCATATAAAGCAGGCCACAAGGTCCCTTTTTTTAATGCTTCACTCGGAGAAAATTGTGGTAAGTTTACTGGCTGAAATCCCATAAATAAATGAGGGGGAGTAAAATAGAATTTCTTTCCGATTGGTGGACAAGGGTCTTGTGGACTGTGATACGGTGTGTATGATCTCACTGATTTATCCAACCGATACACCTCCTTTAGAAAACATCGCTATTATGTATTGTATTCAAACATAATTATCGTTTATGACTCATATACAAAAACTAATAGGTGGAAAAGGAGGATAAGATGACACATTCTGTTGTGTTAGAGGTGAAAGATTTAAAGAAAACATTATATTTTTATGAAGGTATATTAGGTTTTCGGCCAAGTATAGAAAGGCCGCAATTAGATGTACCTGGAGTTTGGTATGATGCAGGGGAAATGCGGATTTGTTGTGTTCTGAATAGGGACAAAGAAGCTGCCCAGTGTGAACAATTTCTTCCGAAAATCGAAATAAATATACAGTCGCATGAAGTAGGGAATTTACTGAAAAAGTTAGATTACTATCAAGTCATGTATACAGAACTAGAAGATTATATAGAGAAGAAAAAAGTGATATCTGTATATGATCCTGACGGGTATATGATTCAATTGCAATCACAATATGAGAGTGAAGAGTCAATATCATACGCAAAAGGTATGTGAAAATAAGCTAATTATTGCGAGGAGGAGAATATGATGGATCGAGCTTATGAAGAAAATGCATTATTCGAGCATCGGTTTTGGTTAAGGATTTTGGAAGATCATGCTCATTTTATAACGGATGCTTTACCTCCTAAAGAAAAAGAAGAAATCGAGCGAGCGATGTATTTTATACAAAAGTTTGATGAATTGAAAAAGAAAATTGGAACTACTGACTTAATTGCACTTGCAAAAGAGGCAAATGAAGCGGCAAATGAAATAAGAAAGTTTAAATTGCATATTTTACATAAACAATTAGAAGGGAAAATTTCTGTTCATTTAACACCGACATTTTTTAATCACATGGTTAATGAAGTCGAAGAATACATAACGATACTGAAATATTTAATGGAAGGGAAAGTACCTCCTCTTTTTCACGAATTACACCATCATCTTCTTTGGTTAATAGATGCAGCCGGTCATGCAGAAGCCATGTCTACCGGATTAGATTCTGTCGAAAAACGTTTAAAAGAAAAAAGTGAAGAATATGAAAAGCATTTTGAACAACTTTATTTAAAAGCTGTTGAAATGGCCGGTTATTTACGGACAGAATTAGTATCTTTCTCTGCTTTAAAGAAGTTCACAAAAGATGTTTCGCTGGAAATTACTTTATTTTCGCGTTTTCTTCAGGAACTAGAAGAGTTAGAGTTATCGGGACAAATGCTAAGCACGCTTTCGGGGAGAATGCCAGATCATATGGCAAGGGAAGAGTGCTATTATCTATTAAAACTGGCGCAGTCTTCGGGGATAGAGATTCCAAATTGTAAACCTTTTTAGGGAAATGAAAGGCCGATTTATTTGGCCTTTCGTTTTTGTGGTTTTGTTTTTTGTTTTATTTGTTCAATACTGGCGTTTAGTGTTTCCATAATGTCTACAATGTTTTTGGAAGGGAAAATTGTTTCTGTTTTTTCATCATGTTCTATTTTTTCTTCAATGAGATCAAGAAGAGCTTCTCGATATTCGTCTGTATATTCTTTGGGTGTAAACGGAGTGGTAAGATGATGAATCAGGTTCATTGCTGCAACAAGTTCTTGTTTTTGGATGGGGATTTCTTCGTACTTCGGTAGATTTGGAATGTTTTCAACTTCGCGGATTTCATCCGAATAGTAGATGGTTTGTAACAGTAGACCTTGACCAAAATTGCGGACAATTGCTAAATGCTGCTTTTTACGAAGAGAAATATGTACAAGACCTAACTTATTCGTTCGTTCAAGGGCCTCTTTTAATAATAAATATGCTTTTTCTGACCCAGAAGTAGGACCAACAAAGTAGGAACGATCGAAAAAAATAGGATCTATTTCGTCACTTTGAATAAAGGAAAGAAAGTGTATTGCTCGCAATGCATGGGTTCGTTTTAAGTTCTCTAATTCTTTCTCATCTAAAATAATGTATTTATGAGGTTCGTATTCGTAAGCTTTCACAATATCAGTTTCCTCTACTTCTTCATCTAAACAAAACAATTGGGAGCGACTTTTTTATATTTAATAGGAGTAAGACAATCTTTATGAAGATGTAATAACTTAATATCTTTTTCTTCTACTGCACTGTACAATTTAATCCCAATTTTGAGTAATCCAAATGAGAGAGAACCTTTCCAAATTGTATACATAAGAACATCCTCCTTTACACAAGATCACTGATAAAGAACATGAATATGTTTAGTATGCTAGCAATGAGGGATTTCTATACAGAGACTTATTGTCATGAGTTGTCAGGACTATTAGCTAATGCATAAAACGTTGACTTTTTGGATGAAATCTTTTACCATAGCGGTATAAAACATGTATATAAAGGGGAGTAGCTCTAGCAGCAAAGTCGTCATTACAGGGAGAAACCCTCGGCTTTGTTGGCAACAATCTTGTTGTTAGTGAGACCTTTACCAATCATGGTAAGGGCCCCTTATTGTCTTTTTAGGACCTTTACCATTTCGGTAAAGGTCCTTTTTGTATGCGGAGAACGAGAGAGGAGAAGGACTATGAGAAAGTTGTGGAAAAGAGTACGTCTAATCTTTCAAGTGCGTAAATTCATTCCGTTTTTAGGTGAATTCTTTCTATCGAAGGATGTTGAATTGAAGAAAAAAGTGCTTTCTATCTTATTTTTATGTGGATATGTTTTGTTTCCGTTTGACATCATTCCAGACTTTTTATTGTTTTTTGGTGTGCTAGATGATGTGGCGGTAATTCTATTTATTTTGCAGCGCATTGTGAAGATGGCGCCTGTTCATTTACAGGATAAATACGGATTAATAGAATAGGAGAAAGATAGATGGAACAACTGATTTTAGATTTTATTCATTACTTAAAACAGTTTTCTTATTTTGGTGTTGTGTTAGCTTTAACGTTTGAATTTGTCCCAGCCGAAGTTGTATTGCCGATCGTTGGCTATTGGGTATATGAAGGTGATATGAATTTTTGGATTGCGGTTTTAGCGGGAACAATTGGAGGAACGACAGGACCGTTAACATTATATGCCCTAGGATATTACGGAGGCCGCCCGCTATTAATGAAATATGGAAAGTATTTCTTTATTAAAGAAGAACAAATTCAAAAAGCAGATCATTTCTTTGCGAAATATGGACCGGTGGTGGCATTTACAGGGAGATTTGTTCCAGGTGTACGTACACTTATTTCGATTCCGTGCGGCATGGCAAAAATGAATATTTGGCAGTTTATCACCTATACATTTGTTGCGATGTTCCCATTAACGGCGCTTTATGTTTATGTTGGAATGAAACTTGGCCCGCATTGGCACAAGGCTGGTGCGATGGTGGAGCAGTATATGCTGCCAATGTTAGGCGTTATCGCTGTTTTCTTAATTGGGGTCGTTTTGTACAAGCTGATTAAGAAGAAAAGTCGAAGAGAGTGCCGAAAGGAAAATTGCCTTTAACATATAAAAAGTGTTTGCTTGAAGTAAGTAACTAAATACGGAAAAAGAATCAGCTATTTATAGTAGAGTACTGATTCTTTTTCTCTCTAACCTATTTTTCATATATACTTTGTTTCCTATTTTTTTGAAATTGTAATCTAAATTTATTTGGGGACATTTTTTTGTATTTGGAAAATGATTTTGAAAAGTGAGATAGGCTATTGAATCCTACTAAGAAAGCAATATCTTCAATTGAATAGCTCGTTTTTCTCAGTAGTTCAGTTGCTTTGTTTAATCGATAGTGAATTAAATATTGCTGAGGACTCATCGTAACAAATTCTTTAAATAATTTAAATAAGTATGTACGTTCAATTTTAATCGTTTCTGCAATCGTACTAACCGTTAACGTGTTTTTATTATATTGATTGTGAATGATATCAAGTGCAAGTGAAACGAGTTTTTCTTTTTCATTTGTTTTATATCGACTATTTTCTTCGTTTTGTACGATTAATGTACTCAAAATATGATACAAATCTCCGATTGCAGCATAAAGATGATTAGCATGGCAATGATTAAACACATCGGAAAATAATTGATCCATTTCTTTCATATTTTCATAGTGAAAAATATAGTTATCATTTAGAAAGCCACATTTATTTAATAGTTCTTCCGATTTACTTCCTCTGAAGCCTATCCAACGATAACTCCATGGATTACCTGCTAGTGGATAATAGTTATTATCTGTATATGGTGGAATGACAAAACCTTCGCCGGCTTTTAAGTGGTGCACGTCTCCGTTGATAAAAAATAAACCTTCTCCTGAAACGATGTAATGCATAAGATAGTAGTCAATTTGCTCATATTGGTAAGGTTCCCTAGGGATGACATCTTCATAGCCGCATTCATATATATATAGTTCGTTACTTGGTGCTTTATCTATTTGAAATGTTCCAATTGATCCGAACATGGAAAATCCTCCATTCAACATAACTACAAATTCCGGCAACAAATTATTATAGTGTTAAAACATCACTTATTATACCATGAAAGCGGAAACAAAATATTTTGTTATTAAATAATTATTGGTTGCTTAATCTTAACTTTCTTCGTAATTGCATTCTTTATTTCTACGTTTTGCATGGATTTGTTATAAACGATATGAAAAAAAGGGAGATTTAAAATGATGAGAAATTTAAAAAGATGGGAAAATTACCAAATTGATCATATGAATAGAATGGAATCGAGAGCTCATTATAACAGTTATCCAAATTATGAATCTGCTTTCAAAAATGATGTGAATCATAGTCATTTTCATATGAGTTTAAATGGGACATGGGATTTTCTTTTCTTGGAGGCACCTGAATATAGCCCTGAAGATTTCTATCAAACGAATGCAGATCTTTCAAACTGGGACTCTATCATTGTACCAAGCAATTGGCAAATGCAAGGTTATGGAAAAATGCATTACTCTGATTTATGGTATAGCTTCCCAATTATCCCGCCTTATGTGCCAACAGAGAATCCAACCGGGATCTATCGTAAAACATTTACATTACAATCTATTTCGGAAAATCATCAAATGATAGTGCGCTTTCAAGGTGTAGATTCAGCATTTGAAGTATATTTAAATGATACATTTGTAGGATACAGTAAAGGGGCTAGAATTCAAAGTGAATTTGACATTTCTAAACATTGTAAGCTAGGAGAAAATATTTTAACAGTTCGAGTGTTTCAATGGTCAGATGGTACATACCTTGAAGATCAAGATATGTGGTGGTTAAGTGGCATTTTTAGAGATGTTGATATTTATGAACGTCCTGTGCAAGGTTTATACGATTATACGATCAAAACCTTTTTAGATGATAAGTGGGAGCATGCAACTTTATTTGTAAACCCTGTATTTGAAAGCTTCGATAACCAAGTAATCAAGTATCAGCTATATGATCAAGATGGAGCTCTGCTTTTTGAAAAAGAAATACTAGGTAATGAGTCACTTATGGAAGAAGTAAGGAATCCTTTAAAATGGTCCGCTGAAGCGCCTCATTTATATCAGTTAATTATGACTGTTAAAAAGGATCATGAAACGATTGAAGTTATGAATCAATCAGTTGGATTTAGACAAATTGAAGTTGCCGGGAAACAATTTTTAGTAAATGGTGTTGCTATTAAATTGAAGGGTGTTAATCGGCATGATTACAATCCGAAAAATGGTCGTGTTGTAAAGAGAGAAAGCATTGAAGAAGATATTATATTAATGAAGAAACATAATATTAATGCGATTCGAACTGCTCACTATCCAAATTCGCCGTATTTCTATGAGCTATGTAATCAATACGGTATGTATGTAATTGATGAAACGGACCTAGAATGTCATGGGTTTGAATTAACCGGGAATTATAATTGGATTTCTGATAATCCAGAATGGAAACTAGCTTATGTTTCAAGGTTGAAGAGAATGATGAATCGTGATAAAAATCATCCATGTATCATTATGTGGTCTTTAGGAAATGAATCAGCATTCGGAACTAATTTTAGAGCAATGGCTGCCTATGCGAAACAAGCTGATCCTACTAGATTAGTACATTATGAAGGGGATTTTGAGGTAGAAGTTTCTGATGTGTACTCAACGATGTATACGTGGCTTGAGCATGATAAGAAATTAACAATGGATCAAGTGATCAACTCTACCCAAAAACCGCACATTTTATGCGAATATGCACATGCAATGGGGAATGGACCTGGAAATCTAAAAGAATATCAGGAATTATTTTATCGTCATGATCATCTCCAAGGCGGCTTTATATGGGAATGGTTTGATCATGGGATTGAAACGAAAACAGCAGAAGGAGAAGTTTACTATCGATATGGAGGAGATTTCGGTGACGAGCCAAATAACGGTAATTTCTGTATTGATGGGTTATTACAACCAGACCGTACACCTTCAACGAGCTTAATAGAATTGAAAAAAGTAATCGAACCAATTGAAACAAGTGTAGTTGATATGCAAGCGGGGATATTCCAGTTAACGAATCGATTAGATTTCAATTCAACAAAAGATTATCAGCTTATTTGTTCCTTTTATGAAGATGATCTTTTAATTGAAGAAAGAGAAGTGGAATTGCCAGTTATATCTGCAAGAGCGTCTGAAAGAATTGTTATGAAATATCCAACTATCTCACATAGAATTCCTGGTGCTATGTATACAATTCATTTCTCTTATCGATTAAGCAATGATACAAATTGGGCGGAAAAAGGTTTCGAAGTAACACATAGTGCATTTATTTGGCATAAGGAGCCAAAAGCTAGAGAAAAAGGAATTTCGAACGGGTCTATGTTAGAGGTAACAAACAATAATCACATCGTAACTGTAACAGGGAAAGATTTTGTCGTTACATTTGATGATGTATTTGGTACGTTATTAAGCGTGAAATATGGCAGTGATAAAGTGTTGGAAAAAGGTCCTAAAGTGAATTTTTGGAGAGCACCAATTGATAATGATATGTATCTATTAAATGATTATAAAGAAAAGTATTTTATGCATTTGTGGCATGAAATGGTACAAGAAGTGTCTTACGAATTAGAAGATAACGTATTTATTTGGGAAGTAACGACATTTAACGGTACAACAAATAGTTCTTGGTACTATGAAGTGACATATCGTTATGAATTGAATGGTGATGGAAAACTTAGCTGTAGCATTTTTGGAATCGCATCAGGTCAGAAAGAGAACGCTCCTGCCATGTTACCAAGAATTGGTGTGAATATGCATGTAAACAAAGAGTATAACAATGTGTCATGGCGCGGATTAGGGCCGAATGAAAATTATCCAGACTCAAGACATTCTTGTTATCACGGCGTATTTCATCAAGACGTTGCTAACCTTTTTGTTAACTATGTGAAGCCACAAGAAAATGGAAACCATATGGAATGCGATTGGATTGGGTTAAGTAATCGTAGTTTAGGAATTCTTTATCAGGCGAAAGATACAGTAAACTTTAGTGCCTCCTATTATGAAGATACAGATCTAGAACATGCAAAACATACGATTGATTTAAGAGAAAGAGATTATATTGTATTAAATATTGATTATTTACAAAATGGACTAGGAAGTAATTCTTGTGGACAAAGTCAATTGGATAAATACCGTTGTAAATTTGAAGATTTCCGTTTGGATTTTTCGATAAAACCATGTGATTTGTCTAAGAAAACGATTGTTGAATATGGTAGGGAAGTGTAAAAAAGATAAATAGTATTTAGCAACGAATGAGGATTGAACTCTGTAATCTACAGGGATCAGTCCTCATTCCTTATTCGTCTTATCTTAATGCGTTTATGACTGTAATACTCGATATAATATCTTTCTTCTTTGCATAATAAATGGTTTGAAAAGAGTCGTTGCGAATATAAAGAAGATAAAATAAATCTATAAAAAGAGAAGGGGAATATAAGTGAAGCTTTCTGAATTTCAGCAGTATGTATCAAATTTCAGTAAAGAAAAAGGATTTGCTGATACAACGATTGAGAAGCGTACCATGTATTTAATGGCCGAACTAGGAGAACTAACAGAGGCGATATTAAAGCGAAATGATGATAATGTAAAAAGAGAAATAGGGTTAGAAATGTTTGATGTAATTTGGAATGTATGTGACCTAGCAAATAAATTAGGAATCAATTTAGAGGAAGCGTTTCGGGAAAAAATGGAAATCAATCGAGGTAGAGAGTGGTAAGGTTATATGGTGTGGTTGGTATGTGACTAATAGGAGAGAATAGAGAAGTTTAAAGAAAAAAGAACTTGGAATACACCAAGTTCTTTTTTATGCTACATCGCAAATATTAGAGTAATTGTAGGTGTTCATTTTGTTAATTTTTGTATGTATAATGAATACGGAAGGGGGAATGGCATGAAAAGATTATTAAATCTACTAACGATTGTAGCATTGTTAACATTGTCAGCTTCTTTTCCGTTAGCGAGCATTCTTTGCAATATATCGGCGCTTTTCACGATATATCGGCGCAAATGCATCATTTATCGGCGACTTTTACAATATATCGGCGCTTCGACACGATATAAAGACCCTTCGACTATATTCGACATGCGAGTAGTCGATTCGCTGAGCTGAATCATACTAAAAAGTCCACTTTTGAAGTCAGCTCCTTCTTTTCATCTGTTTATAACCTCAATAAAAGATGTATTCCCATTGTTCCTAATTGTAGAATGGAATTTCTGATTTTCTAACGTCTCAGCAACTTGTTCTAATTTTTGTATATCATCGTGATGAATGAGTAAACTGTCTGATCCACTTTCTTCAATATGGATATGTTCAATATTCCCAACGGCTTTTTGTATGGATTGTAAAAAATCAGGTTTCATCAATAAGGCCTCCTGTATTTGCAGTTATTCGTTCTTATTATTTCCTTGTTTATGAAAAATTAGGCCGGTTTTTAAACGACTCTTAGTAATTTTGTTTTTTGAGATGGCATGTTGTATATCATTATAAGTACTTAACTATTGTAGATTGAAATCGGCAAGTAAACATTGAGATAACTAAGAAGGCCGCTGAAGTTGATTTTCTTATTTTAGCGGTTGTTACTTTGTTTTGGTTCACCAAAAGAGATAGATGTACACTCCACTCCGAGTGAAAGCTTTCTATGGGAGAGAGCGGGGGCTCACTTTCCTCGCTGTTCCGTGTATTAAAATGATTCATTTTCAAAAAAAATCCTATGTTTTACAATTTTTTAACATTTTTTACCTTTACTTTATACTAGTTTAATAACGTTTCGCTAAAATATTCTTGTATTTTACAATATATGCGAGGAGGATTTTTGTGATTAAAAGGATGTTGTGTAAAGTGAAGGGTCTTATTGGTTTTTTAGCAGTTCTCTTTTTAGTATTTACATCTTTCTCTTGGACTAGCTTCGCGGAAACAAAAGAAGAAAAAACAGAGAAAGAATCGTCAGAGAAGAAGCTTGTTTTTCCAGTGTTAAGTGATGTGCACATTAAAAATAGTGGAACAGATGATACGTTTCGTTTTCAAAGAGCGCTGGAGCAATTGAACGCAGTAGCTCCAAGACAAGATGCCTTTGTAGTTGTTGGTGATTTTACAGACAGTGGTTCAACGCAGCAGTATGATCGTTTCTTTCAAACTTATAAGCAATATGGAAACCAAAATGCAACTGCTATGTATGCTCTAGGTAACCATGATTATTGGAACGGATTAATTGCACAAGATGCACAGAAGCGTTTTCTTAAGAAAACAGGAATGGAATCTATCTATTATCACAAAGTGGTAAAAGACTATCATTTTCTTGTGATGAGCCCGGAAAATGGAGTGACACATGGATATTATTCAGATACACAAATTAATTGGTTGAAACAGGAGTTAGTAAAGGCGAAGCAAGCGGATCCAAATAAGCCAATCTTTGTCTTTTTACATCAGCAAATTAAAGGAACGGTGTACGGGAGTCATGAATGGGGGACAAATGATAGTGCCAAAATTAATGAAGTCTTAAAAGAGTATCCACAAGCTGTAACGTTTTCTGGTCATTCTCATTATCCGCTTGATGATCCAAGGTCAATTCATCAAAAAGACTTTACGTCTGTTGGGACATCATCAGTTAGTTATATGGAAATAGAAAAGGGAAAAGTACAGGGAAATATGCCGCCGGGAGCTGAAACATTAAGCCAAGGCTTATTGGTAGAAGTAGACGATCAAAAAGTGACGATTCATCGCCGTGATTTTCATACGAACTCTTGGACAGGTGAGCCGTGGGTAGTTGAACTTCCAGCAAAGAAAGAATCTTTCAAGTATATAGAAGATCGTGATAAGGAAAAGCCGGCATTTTCACAAAATGCAAAGCTGAAACTTTCGAATATAACAGAGACATCGGTGACAGCGACATTTCCGCAAGCTGTAGATAATTTACTCGTTCACTCATACCGTTTGCAAGCAAAAGAGAAAGCAACAGGAAAGGTGAAAAATCAGCTTTTAGCCTTCTCCGAGTTCTACCGGGATCCGGTGCCTAAAGAGTTGACATTTACATTAGGTGGACTAGATATTAATACGGAATATAACGTAGAAGTAACAGCATTAGATTCATTTGGAAATGAAAGTGGTGCTCCTTTACGCGAAGAATTTGAAACGAATACAGAAGTAATTGATCCGAATGCGAAAGTACCGAAAGCAGATGTATTCGATGTAAACTTTTTAGATGGTACTTTTAAAGATTATTCATCGTTTGGTGCAAATGGAAGTGTAAAAGGAAATGTAGCAATTGAGTATGAGCAACCTTTAAAGAAACACGTAATGAAATTAAGTGGACAGAATAATACATATGGATATATTCCATTTTCAAATGAGCAAAAAGAAAAGGTAAAGGATTCCTTTACACTAGAAGCAGCGTTTTCTATGAATCAAATTCGCAATCAAGCAATTATGGAAAATACCGAAAGCGGTGGAATTGGATTTGAATCAACAGGTTCTGGTTATGTAGAATTATGGGCACATATTGGTGGCAGTTATAAACATATTGGTGTACAGCTAGAAGCTAATAAAACATACCATCTAACAGGAACATATAATGGAAGTGAACTTGCAGTATATGTAGATGGAAAAAAAGTAAATAGTCAGCGAGTAACGGGGAAAGTGTATCATCCGAATGTACCATTTGCGATTGGAGCAGATCCAACAAGTAATGGTAATGGTAATGTTCCATTAAATGGAACAGTTGCACTTGCAAGACTATATAGTAAGGCACTAACGCCTTCTGAAGTGAAAGCGGCTTATAATGAGTTTAATAATCGGATAAAAATAGAAGAGATCCATAACTTATATGAAGAAATGAATAAGGTAAAAGAAACATTGGCAGGTACTTATGAATTTGGAGAGAAACCCGGTCAATATTCACAAAAAGCATTTGTTGCATTACAAAAAGCGTATAACGGTGCAAAAGAAACGTTGGAAAGAATGATGGTAACAAAAGAAGAAACCGTTACAATGTATCAATCGTTACAAACGACCCATCAAACCTTTTTACATTCTAAAGTGGCAGAAGAAAAGCCACAAACGGCGAAAGAAAAACTCCAAGTAACGATTAATGGAGCAAAAGATTTCTTAACGAAGATACAAGTAGGAACAGAGGTAGGTCAATACAAGCATGAACCAGTAAAAGCGTTAGAGCAAAAAATACAAGTAGCCGAAGCAGTTGTACGTGATCAAAATATGACGGATCAACGTGCAGATAGTATAGAGCGCACATTAAAGGATGCTACTTTTCTTGTTGAGAGTAGTATAAACAAATAGGGCGGGGAAGAGACTTGTCATGGACAAGTCTCTTTTGCGTGAGGATCATTCGGGACTTGAGGAAGTAGAATATATGTTAAAATAGAATAGAGATTGTTTAGAAGGAGCGGATGATGTGTCGAATCGAAAGATAAAACAAATTCTTGAGTATGTATGGGTTGGTATCGTGCTCCTAGTCGGATATAAATTTTTAGGAGATAAAAGCCTATGGATGCTTTTTTTAATAACCTTTGTATTAGGGGGACTAGGAGCATTATTTATTAACTTTTTCTTTGATAGTATGGAATCTTGGAAAAAGAAGAAAGAACAGAAATGATAAAAAAAGCAAGCCCGCTGTTTTTAGCGAGCTTGCTTTTTTAAGCTTCTTTTTTCTCATCGTTCGTTTTGGAAAGGAGTAAATGACTGTTTCGCTTTGAGTAGAAAAAGTAGACACATAAACCGATTGTTAGCCATATTCCAAAGCCAATCCATGTTTCTTTTGAAAGGTTGAACATTAAGTATAGACAACAGCAAATTGCAATGATTGGTAAAATAGGGACAAATGGAACGCGGAATGCTCGCGGTAAGTCTGGGTGTGTTTTTCGTAGAATTAATACCGCAAAGCAAACGAATGTGAATGCTGTTAATGTACCGATACTTACAAGGTTTGCAAGTATGTGTAAATCTAATAAACCAGCAAGTGCTGTAGCGCCAATCCCCATGATCCATGTGTTTACTAAAGGCACTTTGGATTTTTGATTGACGCGAGATAACGCTTTTGGCAGTAATCCATCGCGACTCATTGCATAGGAGACGCGTACTTGTCCATACATAACGACAAGAATAACAGTTGTCATCCCTGCCATTGCTCCTACAGCTAGTAAGCTAGCGATTGTATCTTCACCAACAAACCGTAATGCATAAGCAACTGGATCTGATACGTCTAGCTTTGTGAAAGGAACCATCCCTGTTAATACGAAAGAAACAGCTATGTACAATACGGTACAAATAAGAAGAGAACCGATAATTCCAATTGGCAGGTCGCGCTGCGGTTTCTTTGTTTCTTCAGCAGCAGTTGCAATCGCATCAAAGCCTAAAAAGGCAAAAAATACAGTTGCGGCTCCAGCAATAATGCCGTCGTAACCAAATGGTAGAAACGGTGTCCAGTTTTCTGGTTTTACATATTTAGTGCCAGCGGCGATGAAGGCAATAATGACAGCTAGTTTAATTAATACCATAATATTATTTATACGGGCGCTTTCGCGAATCCCTCTACTTAAGAGTAGTGCAATAAAAAGAATAATAATGACAGCTGGTAAATCAACGAGACCTCCTTTTCCGATACCAGGGGCAGAGGCGATGATGGCCGGAAGTTTAATTCCAAATCCAAGCAGTAGTGATTGTAAATAACCAGACCAACCAGCGGCAACGGCAGCAACCGCGAGTAAATATTCAAGCATTAAACACCAGCCGACGATAAAGGCGACAATTTCTCCAACTGTCATATAAGCATATGTATAAACGCTTCCCGAAATCGGAATAGAAGAGGAAAACTCAGCATAGCAAAACGCAACGCATGCACAAGTAAAGGCGGCAATGAGAAATGATAGAATAATGGCAGGACCAGCGTGTTTTGCAGCAACAATACCGGTTAAAACGAAAATGCCTGTCCCTATTACAGCTCCAATGCCTAAAAAGGTTAAATCAAGGGCGCTTAATGTTCGGTTGAGCTGACGTGGTGATTCGGTCGTAAGGGGTTTCTTTCGTAAAAGTGTTTTCAAATTCAAATCTCCTCTCTGTAAAATGGTGGTCTTACTCCCGCTCAAACGGGATCGATACAACTGCGAGGCTTCGTAGCACCTGAAAGAATAAAATAGAGAGTCGAGATTGTATGATATATAGATACAATGGGGAATGGTACAGTTGTAATTTCACTTGTGAATTTATCATATTTCAGAATATTTTGTCAATAGGAAGTGTAACAAATAATGTAAATCAATTATCGTCTGTTGCTTGCGATATATCGGCGATTCGACATGATTTAAAGTGAAACTTCCATCAGTAACGCTTTTCTCACTGATGGTTAGTTGAACCAATCGGGCTTTTACGGGCAGTTTTCTTCCCTGTATTTCTTCAGCCTTTACTGCCCGTTAATGCGGGATAAAGATTATTCAACGATGTTCGATATACCGAGCGTACTAGAAGAAGCTGACCCGAGAGGTCAGCTTCATTTCTTACTTTTGAATTTAACGTAATTCCGAAAGAAGTCACCATCTTCAAGGGCGTGACGGGCATGAAGTGAGCTCAGCGGTAAGGTGGGAATGAATTTCAGTTAGGCATCGCCTAACTGATTTGTAAGAACTGCCAATTATTCGTATGATGTATACGTTCTATCTCTGATCTCTTCACTTGTTTATAAGATTTCGCAGGATTTTGTATATATTGTCCATATATATCTTGTACGTATACCATTTTTCCTGTAAATCCTGTCACAAATCCTACTTGTCCAAATACTTTCACTTTATCTCCTAAATAGATTCCATTTACATGTGGTGTATTTTTGTTGTTGCGTTTTGCATTTGTATTCTTTGTTTTCCTTCCTTTTCTTGCGGTCGCTTCATGTAGGGAACGCTTTTTCTTTCTAAATTGCTTGATGCAAAATTCGCCGCTTTGGTCATATCCTTGTAACCGTTTTGGATTTGTAATCGCAATGGCGTCATTTGCATGTGTTTTGGATAAATCTAACTCTTTTCGTTTTATTGTGGTGTAGCTGCCATACGTAATTTCACAATCTAAGCGCCTTATAATTTGTAAACGCAGTATATTCATAAAAGCAGTCTCTTTATATTGTTTTGGTTTCTTGAAGGTGTGTTTGAGTGTCCCTTGATGAAATTTTTGATGGCATTCATCATGCACTGTGACAAGGTTATCTGCCATATCTGAACCACCTTTGCGGCGTTCGATAATATGATGCGTATGCAAAATGCCACCTTTCTTCTTACAAATTTGACAGGTGTAATTGTCTCTTGCGAATACATAATATCTAGTATTCCAAAAGCCCAAAGCAGCTCCTTGTTGGTATTCGATTCTTTGTATATCGGGATTTTTTAGCTTTTGTGCATCAAATTTGCCTACTTCAACAATTACTTTTGGCGAAGGTAACAATGATTTGAATGTCTCAATCCAATGAATTTGGTTATCCACCCTACTTTGAATCGATGGTGGCAACCAGCCTTCTTTCTTTTTTCGATTGAGAAAACGCGCTTTGCGATACCTTGTTTTTCGTTGCCTTCTACCTCTACGTAATGTAGCTCTTAGTGTAAGGTTTTCTTTGACGTCTTGACGCAACTCAATGGTTCCTTTTGTTAACACTTTGTCTCCAGTGGTAATCGCAATGCCAATGTGTTTTGCACCACTATCAACACCGATTGTGACGGGTTGCACCGCTTCACCTGTGGCATATTGTAATTGAATGGTAAACGGAGTGTATTCAATAATCTTTGCTTTTCCTCGTTTGAGAAGAAGCCGCGCCTTACGATGACTGCAAGGCATGAGTGGTTTTCCCCTTAAATTTTTGACAAACACACACATCTTTTGTCCCTCCTAAGAGTTTGTTTCCCTTCGCCAATGTTTGTAGGTGTTGGTAACTTCTTATACAAGAAGACTTGTGGTTGACCGTTCCTTCCCAATCAGAACTGTTACAGAGCCACCATAGAGCCAAGAACTAGAGAATCATTCTTGGGTATGCAACCTACGAACGGAGTCCACGCAAGACTGAGGCTAGACAACCAAGGCTTTTTTCAAGCCCCCACATCAAAACGTGTTAGCGTTTTTTTAGTGGTGGGTAGTTGACAGTGCGAAAATAAGTAACAGCCACTAATCACAATCATACTTCCGACGATTTGAATCCACGTCATTTGTTCACCTAATAAGAGAAACGCTAAAATAGCAGTGAAAATCGGATTGAAATTCAAGAAAATACCAGCTGTAGTCGCCCCTAATTTTTGAACACCGATATTCCAAAAAACCATACATAACACGGTTGAAATCACACCTGTGTATAGAATAGATCCTAAGAACGAAGCGTTTACATTTGAAATTGTGAAATCAGAGATATTAAAGGGAATCAATAGGATAATACCAAAGATACCAGAATATAAAGTAGACATCATTGGTGTCGTTTTTTTCGTTGCCCATCTACTGCAAACGGAATAAATTCCCCATACGCATACCGCAGCCATCATCCACAAATCACCGATATTAAAATGTAAGGAAAACAGTGTATCTATTTTTCCTTTTGAAAGAACAAGCGTAACGCCAAAAAAGGAAATGATCATCGATGTGACTTGCCATATATTTATTTTTTCTTTTAAAAATAGAGCGGCACAAACAGCGATCGAAATCGTATTTAATGTAGAAATAAGACCAACATTTGTTGCGGATGTATGTTCTAACGCCCAAAATTGAAAAATGTTAAAGAAAACAACGCCAGTAACCCCCATTATAAATAAAGGGAGAATGGCCTCTTTCGGCGGGAATAGTTTCTTTTCTTTCAGCCAGACAATTGGGAAAAGACAAATGATGGCAATGCCCCAGCGAAGAGTCGTAAGTGTCATCGGCGAAGCGTGCCCAACAAGAGATTTGCCGACTACAAAATTTCCGCCCCACAATAGGCTTGTGATGAGTAATAAAATAACATAAGGCATAATACGAGTTAGCTCCTTTTATAAGAAAGTTGGGCCTATGCATTGCCCGTTTAATAAAAAAAGCCACTGTGCACGGTGGTGTGATACATATACGTTAAACTATGTAAATTGTAGCATTTTTCTTGTTTGTCATATATGTTATTTTGTATAATTAATAAAATTCGAAATAATATAAAGCGATTAAGTTCTTTTACGGAATGTTATTCATTTTAAGTGCAGTTGTCATGTGTTTTTGTGAATAATCGTTCGTTAGGAAAAGGGAGACTGGAAATGGAACAGAAGGGGTTAGATGATTTAGATGTACAAATTTTAGATGTGCTGCAGCAAGAAGGACAGCTGAGTAATGCGGAGGTTGCTCGCCGCGTGAATCTTTCGCCGCCAGCTACACATGCACGGGTGAAACGATTGGAAAACGAAGGATTTATTAATCGGCAAGTAGCTATTTTAAATCAAGAAAAACTTGGATTTGACTTATTATGCTTTATTTTTGTTAGCACAAATATTCATCAAGCGGAGAAACTCGAAGTGTTAGAGAAAGCTATGCGCGAGATGCCAGAAGTATTAGAATGCCATTGTTTAACGGGGGAGTATGATTATATTTTAAAAGTTGTGCACCGCGATCGAAACGAATTGGAACGGTTTATTCGCAAATTAAATATGCTCGGTATTACGAGAATTCAAACGAGTTTAGCGCTGCGAGAGATTAAGTATTCTACTGTGTTGCCTCTGCGGAGAGAAGAAGAAGGCGGAGCTGTTTAGCTCCGCCTTCTTATGCATGAGGACGAATCCACAGTTTGGCAAAGTCTGTCCATCCGAACGAATCGATCGTGACATTTTGAAGTTCAGATGGGAAACTCCTTCTTTTTAACACATGGTAGTAAAAGACAAGAAGGTACTGGTCGCTAAGAAGCTTTTCGATGTTACATATTAAGTCATATCGTTTTTCTTTACTTGGCTCTGCTATAAAGCGGTCAAGCATGCCCTCGATTTTCTCATGATAATGGGGATGCCTGAAGCGATGAACGAAGCAACTTTTATTTTTAAAGATATGTAAAAAGGCCATTTCAAGATTAGCGTCGAGCACTTCTCCTGTTAAAATGATATCAGCTTGTTTGGCAATCTCTTCGTTAAAGTAATCAGTGACTAGAAAAGGATGAAGCTGCAGATGTATGCCGAGTGGTTCACATCGTTTTTGTAACCAGATCGCATCGCTTTCGCTACCTTTAAACGCAAAGAAGTAGATGTGTATCGTTTCTCCATTATACGTACTTTGTTGTAAATATTCTTTCGCTTTCGATATAGATGTTTCTTTATGCATGGTTCTGCTTTTATCGGGAAAAAAGCTATAAGCCGGCATTGTCCGATTATCACCAAGGTCGTGAATTAATGATGTAGGATCCATGATTTCTGCCCACGCTTTTCGGAAAAAGATATCATGCTGCGGGCCGTCTTTTTGAAAGTTAAATGCTGCGTATATACAGCCGATTTCTTCTGTTTCCACTGCCCTTTCTTCTTTACATCCCATGTTTGGTAATTCGTAGTTTGTTTGTATTTTTGACTGTTCTGGAACAAACCAAAATTCAATCTGATCAAGTAGTGCCCGCTCTTTAAAATAATCGGGAAATGCTTCTAAAATAAAATTATCTTCGGTAAAGCTTTTTATTTTAAAGGGACCTGTACCACTATACTGATGAGTTTGAATCATTACATCATGTGGTAAAATGGATAATTGTACAGAGCTTACATAATGTAGAAAAAAGCGATTTGGTTTTCGTAAATGAAAGATAACTCGCAGAGGAGATGGATTTTCTATTTTCGTAATTCCCTCTGTTAACCAATCAAAAGGAGATTGGACAGCTTGTAATCTTTCGAAGGAGAAGATTACATCTTTTCCTGATAATGTTGTTCCGTGATGAAAGCGAACACCTTTACGTAGGTAGAATGTCCATGTAAGTTGATCATCGCTTACTTCCCAAGTATGTGCCAAATGCGGCTCGATTTCGTCAGTTTTTTCGTTATACCGCACCAATGTATCAACGATTTGACTAATAAGATGACTTTCCGTCGTTACAGCCGCAAAAGCCGGATCAATGGGGAGTAATTTTCGGTTATATGGGATTTTTAACACATCATACAGATCGTCTGAAGTTGTATATCCAAAATAAGTATTTAATCGCTCTTCTATCTTTTCACGCAGTAAGAAAGGTAGCGGTTCTTTTAATAATAAAAATACTTCCTTTAACTTCTCATTTTTTAAAAGTTCTTCAACATGCGGCAATATTGCTTCTGTAAATGTATGAAGAAAGCGAATTTCTGTTTTATTTCCCCGGCCTCTTCCTGGAATCCATTCGATTAATTTTTCATCGCTCATTTTTTTAAGTAAAAATTTCACGTTTTTTGTGCTGCAAAATAAAATAGTAGCTAGTTCTTGGAGACTTTGCTTCATATGCTGCTCATTTGGAAAGGCAAATCTTAGCCTTATATAGTGGTCCATAATTTTCATGTTTTACATCTCCTTTTTCTCCCGCATTAACTGGCAGTAATACTCCCACCTCAAAATTCAGCAAAAGTATTGTCCAGCTCTAGCGGCTAGAATCTCCGGGTGCTCCAACGTCCTGCGATTCTGAGCGAGCCGCTTCCGCTTTTCTTAAGAAGTTAGGTGGGAGATAAACTGCCAGTAAAAGCCCGATTGGTTCAACTAATAATCAGTGGGATGAAAAAAATCCCCACTGATTAAAGTTTCACTTTATAAAAGGGGAAACTCTTCTGAATATTTTAACCTTTTTCTTCCTCTTTTTCAAAGTAAAATGGAGAAACAGAAGGAGGAGGAAACAGATGGGATTTTGGTCAATGCATCGCAACATTAAAATTAGAATTATTACATCTTTTTTAACTCGGACAGTAGGAACGATGATTTTTCCATTTATGGCGATTTACTTCTCCATAAAATTAGGAGCAGCATTAGCTGGATTTTTATTGTTATTGAATGTAATTGCGTCACTCATTGTCGGTTTATATGGCGGCTATATTGCTGATACAATAGGACGGAAAAAGGTTATGATTATTGGACAGGTAATTCAAGTAATCTCTATTGCATGTATGGGGGTTGCGAACTCAGAGTATATAGATTCACCTTGGCTCACATTTGTATTTTTACTGATCAATAGCATCGGTTCTGGCTTGATGAACCCGGCAACGGAAGCGATGTTAATTGATGTAAGTACACCAGAAAATCGAAAAATGATGTACAGCATTAATTACTGGGCAATCAATTTATCGATCGCGATCGGTGCAATTTTCGGAGGACTCCTGTTTGAGAAATACCGTTTTCAATTATTTATGCTGCTGACGAGCATTGCATTATTAACACTATATTTAATTACGGTTTACATGGAAGAAGTATATGTCGTTCAAAAGAAAGCAGAAAAGAAAAACGTATTAACAGATATGGTAAACAATTACCGAGTTGTCATGAAAGATAAGGCGTTTATCATACTGTGCTTAGGAAGTATATGTGCATTATCACTAGAGTTTCAAATTAATAATTACATCGGCGTTCGTCTGCAAAAGGAATTTGAAACGATAACATTTTCATTCTGGAACGGAAGTAATTTTGATTTAACAGGGATTCGGATGCTAAGCTGGATATCCACTGAAAATACCGTATTAATCGTGTTATTTTCAGCGCTTATGGTAAAAATCATGAATCACTTTGATGACCGGAAAGTACTGTATGTAGGTTTATTTATCTATACAATTGGGTTTACGATATTTGGAGCAAGTAACAGCCTATGGATTTTATTACTGGCAGGCCTGTTCCAAACAATTGGAGAAATGATGTATGTGCCAATCAGCCAATCGATTCGGGCAGATATGGCAAAAGACGATGCGAGAAGCTCTTATATGGCTATTACCAGCATGGTCTTTCAAATCGCGAAAATGGTTGGAACGCTTGGCATTATGATCGGTTCCGTTATTGCTTCTTTGGGGATGAGTATTTTATACTGCATCATCGGAATAAGCAGTATTCTCTTATTCAAGAAAGCGGTGGATATGTATCATCTTCAAAAGGAGAAAGTAGAGAAAATAGGATAACGAGAAGGCTGCTTGTTTTGAAGACAAGTAGCTTTCTTAGGATAGGAGATAATTGTAATGAAAATTAGCCCAAAAGAATTTTATAGTCGTAATATACGTTATTTGATTAGGTCCGCAATGGAAGAAGATGCAAAACAATTATCTGAAGTACGATTACAAATAGATGGCGAAACAGAAAACTTAGATAGAGAAAAAGGCGAAGCATACATAGATGAAGCTGGTTTTAAAAGAATCATTAAAGAGGATACAGACAGTGTTAGTAATCTATTTTTAGTAGCAGAAGTAAGTGGAAGAATTGTAGGTTTTTCAAGATGTGAAGGGAACAAGTTGAAAAGAACATCTCATAAAGTAGAATTTGGCGTGTGTGTATTACAAGAATATTGGGGATACGGTATTGGAAAGAACTTTTTAACAGAATCCATCAATTGGGCAGACTCGCACGGAATTAAGAAAATCACCTTGAATGTTCTTGAGACGAATGATAAAGCGAAAAGCCTTTATGAAAGATATGGGTTTGAAGTAGAGGGGATATTAAAAAACGACAAAGTTTTATCGGATGGGAATTACCATAATACTGTTTTGATGGGGAGGTTTAATGGATAAATGGTCTCTTGTTTCGTATGATACGAATGTATATTCCTTACTCCCAACTACTGCTTACACCCGGAACTAAATATATCGGCGCTTTTTGCGATATATCGGCGCAAATAGGACATTTATCGGCGATTTTTGAAATATATCAGCGATTCGACAAGGAATAAAGACTCTTCGGCAATGTTCGACAGGTAAGCGGAGCGGATCAAACCAAAAAGGAGCTGAAAATCAGCTCCTTTTTGGTTTGATATATATATCTTGCATTACAAGTTAGTGTATGGTATTTTATGGTTATAACACTTACATTGCAAGTTATTAGTATAATTATTTACCTTGCATTACAAGATATTAAGAAGTATGTACAAAAAAAGGAGAGAGAAAATGGCTGATTCAACGCAAATGCTAAAGGGCATTCTAGAAGGCTGTATTCTAGCCATTATTCAAGAAGGAGAAATATACGGCTACGAGTTAACGGAGAAATTACAAAGTTATGGTTTTCACTCCTTTAGTGAAGGAACCATTTACCCTTTATTATTGCGTATGCAAAAAGAAGGATTACTGACAAGTGTGTTAAGGGAATCAACTGCTGGGCCAAAACGAAAGTACTATCTTTTGACAGAATTAGGGGAGAAGGAATTGGATAGTTTTAAAAACCGATGGAACGATTTAAAACTATCTGTTGAAAACGTGATAAATAAAGGGGGAAAATAACATGTTATCAACGAAGTCCGAGCAATTTTTAATTGAACTGAGAATGTATTTATTGCAGCGGGGCAAGAAAGATGAAGATATCAATGAAATTGTCGACGAGCTAGAAATTCACTTAATAGAAGCTGAAAAAAGAGGGAAGAGTGTAGATCATATTATTGGGAAAAGTCGTAAGCAGCATATGAAGAATATCGGGAAAGAGTTGCCTGTAGATAAAGAAGGGTTAATGAAACTCATTCCTGCAGCAATCTTGGTTATTATCGCTTATATGGCCTTCCCGCCAGCTCTTAAGGGAGAATTTAAAATTTCTCAAAATATATTGTTATTTGGATCATTACCGCTATTTTTAACTCTTGCTGTATTTGCAATTACTCTATTGAAAGGAATCCCTAAAGTATATCCATCTACAAAAAAGTCGCTATTTCTAATGTTGCTAGCTAATTGTATTGCCATTGGTGGCTGGTTAGTATTCTATTTTTGGATGGATGGAAAAATGGATACGTATTATTTTGTGGCAACGAGGGCGCAAAATTATATAATTGCTGGCGTATGTATGCTGATTTTTGTTCTTTTTGCACTGTATGCAAAATCGTGGCTTACGATCTTTGTAGCATTTACAATTTGTATTGGTCCAACCTTAGAGCACATTATTCCAAGTGAAATAAATAAAGATCCACGGTATATTACAGCAACGATTATTGGTAGTGTGATCATAGGTATATGTTTAGGTATTTATTTCTATAAGAAAGCGAAAAATCAACAAGTTATTGAATAGGATTAATGCAAAGAATCCATTTAGAGCAAAATGGATTCTTTCTATTTTAGTAAAACTACCCTGCAAAAGCACAAAAACTTTATAAAAATCACTCTATATACAAATGAACTGGACCACTGATATGAGACAGGAATAAAACACCTATGCTATCTGTTCCTTATATTCAACCGGGAACAGGTAGTATTCTTTGTGCGGTCTTTCGGTTAACGTGTATTGCTAATTTTGTTCGTAATAACCCCGTGACGGTGCGATGTCCAATTCGAAGTTTGTAAGTTGTACAATGCCTTTTAATTTGCTTTTCTAGAGGAGGCAAGTAGGTAACGTACCTCTTGAACATTGAAACAAGCTTGTCATTACAGCATTCTTATTATATAAAATCTCCTTGTAAAAAAGGTTGCAGATCAATATAGATTTGCAACTTTTCTTTGTAGAGAACAGTATTAACTTAATATTTATTTTAAGTTGTTGAGAAACATTTTGGTAATTTTTACAAAATTATACTGTGTCCGAAATTATTATACAGAATAATCAAAAAATGTTACTATTATATAGGGTATGTAAATTATAACCATTACAAAAATTTGATAAAAAGGAAAAGATATACAAACTATCTTTTTCTTTATGTATAATCGAAATTGTAAGAAAGAAGGGGAAATTACATACACTGTTTTTTTCTTTCTTTTCTTTCATAGCTTTATGAGTCTTATAGATTCATAAAACTACTCTAAACTATATTCAGGGGAGGGATATGAATGCAATATGTTGCACCACAAGTAGAGTTTAATACTTTAAACATTATTCAAGATCAGGCTTGGTGGCTAGTATTCGTCGCTGTATTACTAGCTTTGGGAGCTACGGTAGTTCTTGGAGCAGCTATATGGTGTCTGGCGAATGGCAAAGGATCTTTCACTGGCGGTGTGCAGTGGGTTAACGGTCTTCAAGTTAAAATTCAGTGTAGTTAGTTAGGCTTAATTTATTAATGATCATTTACAATTTAGCCATCCTTTTTAAAGGGTGGTTAAATTAGTTTATATATATATTTTTGGAGGTGCGAAATAATGCTAAAAATTCATCAGCTATCAAAACAATACAAGAATTCTGTATGGGGTGTCCAAAATTTTAATTTGATTATTAATAATAAAGAAATTATGGGAATTGCAGGCCCCAATGGTTCAGGAAAAACTTCTTTAATTAATTGTTTACTTGGTATTATTTCTCCTACATCAGGGAATGTGGAATTAAACGGATATTCTAGCCAATCTAAAGAATTTAAACAAAATATTGCTTATGTTCCTGATGATTTAATTCTACCTGAAGCTCTTACTGGAAAAGAATATCTAGATTTTGTTACCTCTATGTATGAACTAATAAATTCAGAGAAGACAGAAGATTTAATAGAGATATTTGATATGAAAGAAGCTTTAAATGAGCCAATAGAAACGTATTCTCATGGTATGAAGAAAAAAATACAACTAATTGCAGCTTTTATGCTGAAAAGCAAAGTTATTATACTTGATGAACCTTTTCGTGGATTAGATGTAGAAGCAATTATTATGACTAAAAAGCTTATGGAAAGATATATAAATAAAGGGGGAAGTATTCTTCTATCTACTCATGATTTGTTAGGAGCAGAAAAACTTTGTAATCGCATTGCTATCATTGCTAAAGGAGAAAAAATAGCAGAAGGCAAAGTTGAAGAACTTAAAACCCAGCATAATTCTAGCAGTTTAGAAGAAGTATTTATGAAAGTGTCTATGCTAGGTAGTAGGAGTGATCATTTTGAAAAAATCATTAATAATTTCTAGTTTAATGCTAAAAATGTGGAAAAAAGAAATACGGAAACTCCTTGATACGAAGATGAAGGTGTTCATAGCTAGTGTTTTCACATTATCAATAATTTCTATTGCAGTCTTTGGAGGATATCAAATTACTAGTGTAAGTTTGCAAGGTTTTCTAAATGGAGATACAAGATCTATTACGTTACTGACAGTTTCAATGTATTTAAATGCTTCTATTTTAACATTTGTTTTTTTCATTTTTTTTAAAGCAATGGCATCTGATCAAGATCGCTTATCTATTCAGTTAAGCTGGTTTCCTGTAAATTTATTCGAAAAGAATTTAGGATATTTCATTCCATTTTCTAGTGTAATTTTATCTCTAGTATTTTGTATGATCAGTATCATTATGGTACCTGCATTCTTCACACAAAAGGCAGGATTCATTTTTAGTTGTGCCTTTCTTTTCGGTTTATTGTTGCAAAGCTTTTTTGTATTATGTTTAATGCAATTCATTTATAACATTTCAACTTTTCTTGTAAAGATATGCAAATTACCTTTTGGTAAGCTTCTCACATTATTATTAGTAATTTTAGTTTGTTTAATATACGGATTAGAAAGTTTAAGTATCAAAGGGATGCTTAATACATTTACAGTTTTTGATTATAATGTTACTTATTTTGCTTCTCCTATTTTTCTTGGGGTTATCGGGGAACTTGCATATATGAAAGTTAATATACCAATTATCATCATTGGTTATATAGGAGTAATTCTACTATCGTTTTTCTCTTTGTTTCTCATAAATATAAAATCTGAGAAACGTTCTCTTAAATTATTTCGTTTCCTTCCCATCCCACGGAATAAATTAGGAGCACTTATTGTTAAAGAGGTTAAGTCCCAATGTCGAAATGAAGAAAACTTATTAAACTCTATTTTAATAATAATACTTGTAATACTATTCAAACTTAAGTTTAATTTCCAGGATAATTCAGTTATTATTATTGCTTTGGCTGGAATAACAGGGATTATTGCTTTAAACTCTTTCGGAAATGATAAGAAAATGTATTTAGCATATAAAACATATAACATTACATCTCTTAAAGTTCTTACCGGAAAGTTCATAGGTCTATGTATTTTATCTTTAATACAATTAGTCATCTTTTGTTTATTATTGTTATATACTCCTGACACATTTAAAGAATCATTTCAAATTATTCTTATTGTAATAAATTCAATAGCAGCCTTCTATTTAGCAGGAACTATTATACCTTTAGATAAAAATAACCCTTATGCAGGAATATTAGCTTTTATTTTTATCCTATGTTCCCTGATTCCAATTGTATTCATTGGAAATCAAATTATAGGACAAACTAATGAGGTTTTAAAATTTGGAAGTATTATTCTAGCAGAAATATTACTTGGTATAATAATTGCTTTAACTAATAGATGGAGGTTGAAAAATGAATAAACGGAAACTAGTACCTTATTTTCCTTCAGGAGTGTCTATCAAAAATCGTAGCGTATATGACGCAACTCTTGATGTATCTTTACCTATGAATAGTACCGCTAAAGTAATGTTAACAGAGATAGATGGAAAGCAGGATATGGAAAAAATTATTAATAATTTAAATACTAAATTTAATATAGATGAAAATACACTATTCCATGATGTTGCTTCTTTATTTGGAAGTTTAAATCAAAATTATATGTTAAACTGGAAATATGAAACTGGAAATAAATTCAAAGATGCCTTACTTCATTTTTTTTCCCAGTATAAAATAGGGTATAAAGAACGATTTAATATTGGGGACTTTGATTTTTTTTCCATATTCTTAAAAATGCTGTTGGTTGTAATTCGAAAAATTGTCTTGTTTTGGACTATCGTAATGATTCTATGTATTGTTGCATACAGCTTTATACAATCAGATTTTATTTTATCTTTAGCTTATTATTTTTCAATATCATATATTGGTATTATCACAAGTTTTTCTTTGCATGAAACTTTGCATGCTTACATGCAAAGAAAAATGACTAGTAAATATCCAGGTTTTATTGCAAGTGACTTGTTGTCCCTTAGATTGGTAAGACCAGTGATTATGCCTTATCAAAAAAAAATGATTTGGATTACTGTATTAGGACCACTAATCCCTGGAATATTCGGTGTGTTAGGGATCATACTTACACAATTGTTGGGTGTAAGTGGTTCATTAGCTTACACATTAAATATTATTTTTATTACCTTTGCACTACACATACTTTACTTACTTCCATTCGTAGGAGATGGGAAATCTATTGTGGAACAACTTATGCTTAATAAATTAGGAGGTTAATTTTATGATTCCATCTTTTAAAAATTCACTAATTTTCTCTTCTGTTTCCAGCTTTTTTGTATTTCCGTTTTTAACAATAGGTATTGTCTTCTATTACATATTTTCAGGAACTTCTAAAAGTAGTTTGATATTTAATAGTGTATCTGTAAGCATGGATGAATCAGGTTTTTCTTTCTCATTAAAACCTAATTTCTTTATTTTAATGGGAATAGTGTTTGCAATTTCATTTATTATAACTTTTGTTGTTCAAAAAATAACAAATTCTAAGTAAAGGATAGGACAGTAGCTATGGATTATAAGAGAATATGTTCTAAATTATTAATTGTAGCTTTGTTTATTATAATTCCACTAATTTTCACATCTTGTAAACAAACCAGTGGTTCGAGTTCTAAACCAATAGATTTATCTGAAGGAATTGCTGTTGGTGATAAATCTGCACCATTGCAATTTATTGAATATTCAAGCTTCCAATGTCCGGATTGTAAAAAATTACATCAAAATATTCAAGATGTATTGCAAAAATATATAGATGAGAAAAAGATTTTTTATGTTTTTAAACCTGTAGATGTTCAAAGGTTTGCAAATGATCAGTACGTTTATAAAAATTTCTCCAATAATAATGAGAACTTTAATATGATAAAAACCGCTTTTGAAAAACAAGATCAATGGAGTAACGCAAAAAACGAAGAAGAGGTTAAACAAATTTTGGGTCTTGAAAATATTGATACAGAGACACAAAATAAGCGAAAAGAAACTATGAATCGTATAAACATAGACTTGAAAGAACGAGGAATAAAAGAAGTTCCATCCTTTTATATAAATGGGAAGAAATTTGTAGGAGTTTATAGTAAAGAGGAATTTAAAAAGTTATTAACAAAAGCAGAAGCTAATTAATTCAAGTTTAGTGAAAGGAATGATATAAATGCTGCGCTTAGCATTTATTGTTTCATCTTTAGCAACAATTGGAAGTTTGTATTTTAGTGAAATAAAAGAACTTCCACCTTGCGATCTCTGTTGGTATCAAAGAATTTTTATGTATTCTATCCCATTATTAATTGGTATTTCTAAATGGAAAAAGCATAAAGACATTACAATATATATAAAAGTTTTCTCGGGGATAGGATTAGCTTTTGCTTTATATCAAGTTATTCTTCAAACTTGGCAAATAAAAAATCCTGCTTGTGGGATTGAAACAAATTGTAGCAACATAGACGTACAATATTTTGGTTTCTTAACTATACCAATGATGTCATTATTCGCTTTCCTTATTATTTTCCTTTGTGCTTTCTTTATAGAAAAAAAGAAGTATTCTTTTTCTCTGTAGCTTTAGGAGATAATTTGCGTAGTTTTTAAATGATAAATTGCATATAAAAAAGAGAAATCTATAAAGTGAAACTTTAATCAGTGGGGGGGTTCTTCATCTCCCACTGATTATTAGTTGAGGTAATAGAGTAGTAATCTTCTTTAAAAATGGAATAATAAATAATTTCCTCTGCGATCTTTCCGCCAAATTCCACTATCATCTTAGACAATTGCTAGTTTTAATAAAATAACCAAGAAAAAGAATACAAATTGTATACAACTCACTATATATACAAACGTCATAAAAGCCTGCTTTCGTTCCATAACTGAAACAGGATACAATGATACAATACTATTTCCCAAACAATAATTCCAAAAAGCACGAAGTTGTACAAATGATATGTATAGGAAACATAACGCGGTGATTCCTGTTCCAATCCAGCTAGGAATATAGTAAGAAAGAAACCCTCCTACTAAAGTTAATCGTATATACATACCGAAGTAATCGTTAGTACGTACAAACGATAAACTATACAAATATAAAAAAGGAGATCGTTTTTTATATAGTATTCGTTCCAGTAAAGTGGTGAGCCACTTTCTTCGTTTTACTTGCTGTTTGATTTGCGGTACATCTGTAAAGAAATGAACAAATTGATAAAAGCGCATGTCCATTTTTTCTTCTTGCTCTATTAAATATTCCCAGTGAATGTGCCGTTTTTGTTTGTTCATCGTATATAAAAATAAGAGTGTTACGACAAGGAGTATACTTCCTACAATTATCATCGAAGTGAATTGAAACATTGTATATGTAATGGCAGCATTGCAGAATATCCGAATAAGCAACCAGTATGAAGCAATTTCTGTATTTTGATATGTCCAATGTATGTACATGTTCCACCATTTTATAAAAGCAAGGATGACAAAAGCACCGCATAAAAAAGCAGGTGTTGTATGTAATGATTGCCCGGCAAGCGGTGTAATGATGAGTACCGCGCATAATAATGGAAAGAGTTGAATGAGATAACTATATAAAAGAGACCGCTTAAAGTAATAGGCTAGTTTTTCTTCTATCGGCAATAAATATAGCATATCTGGCTTTTGTAAAAATGTGCGAATAGGAGAACGAGTGAGTATTACCGTAAGTAAAATCGTCACAATGGTTAATGCAACAAACTCAGACGGAAAGGAACGAAGAAACTTTGCATAATAATAGCCGCCAACACCAAGAAGAATAAGAAAGCCATAGACGAGACTACTTGCAATACGTACAAAGTATATCGTGATTTTTTTGAGATGTTGCTGGAAACGGCTTGTCCAAAGCGTTTCGATTGTCACTGAAATCACCCCTTTGTTTCATTATAAACGTAACTAAATTTCTAATAAAGTCAGTTATATCAAGACTGTATTATTTGGGCTGTTCATTATGCGATGGTTGGATAGTGAAATTCTGCAGGTGTAGGCCTAAGCGAGACATACCAAAATGGAACACAACTTGGACTAGCAATTACACCAGTTGACCGTCTAATGTTGCGGTATACCCCTTACTTCAACACCAAAAATAATTGTACAAAAAGACCAATTTTATCTTTAAAACGGTCTTTTTGTACAATTATTTTTCAGTTATACCTTTTGTAAAGTAATCATATCAGTATGTCCAAGATTTATAAAAAAAGTTTGTTTTTTTCTGAAAAATGTATATAAATACGAAATAAATAATAAATACACAAAAATAATTTTATATTTCCCTAATTTAGTCCTTTCCTTCTACAGGAATCATCTATTATAACAGTGTTCACATCTAAAATAAGATGTTTCAACAAAGGAAAGTATAAGTATCTTTATAATAATTTTCCAATATAATCAATGTGTTAACCAAAGGAATTCTGTATTATTTTTTCGTTTCTACTAACTAATACAGCTTCAAACAATGGACACAATTGTTACATGCCAAGTGTAATTTATTATCTATTCAAGATTCTGTTTATTCAATCTTTCTAAAAATACAAAAATATCATAACTCATAAATATACAAGCTATAATGAGGGCGTCGAGAGATAATCTATTACCTCTAGAGAAAATATCAAATCTGGTTCTGGTGCAAAAATTCTAAACTTCTAAAATTGGACATACTGATACGATTACTCTAAGAAAGGCGTGTGATCAGAAGGGAAATTTATTTAACATGAAAATGGAAGCGTTATCATCCCGATCTTATTTTGTTAACATTTGGTGATACTTCTAATACAGTTTTTATCCCGCTATTCGTGGGCAGTAATACTCCCACCTCAAAATTCAGCGGAAGCATTGTCCAGCTCTAGCGGCTAGAATCTCCGGCCGTTTCGCCCCCTCGGACGAGGCAAAAAGCGCCTCTCTGTC
>NZ_JQKQ01000023.1:0-111128 GCF_000746135.1 Bacillus sp. UNC322MFChir4.1 | reverse complement strand
AACGCCTGTGTAGAATCCTTCTTTTCGCACCTCAAGACAGAGAAGTTGTATCTACACCAGTGTAAATCAGAAAGTGAGTTAAGACAAGCCGTCGAAGATTATATTTACTATTATAATTATCAACGATTTCAATCTAAACTCAATCAGCGTGCGCCGATTGAGTTTAGACACGCACTAGCTGCATAGCTTTTTTATATTGTCTACTTGACAGGGATAAGACCATCTACAATAAATTGAGAAATTAGGCTTTTTAATAAGAAAAATAGGATACATATTAACAGAATGCACTCATAGATGGAAATATGATATAAGACCATTAGGGTTTATCATATTTGGCGAGAAGACCCCCACCTCAAGCGCACATGAATGGCCCCCATAAAGTTAGACGGGTTTTAGGTGGGGGTAGTTCAATTGGAAGTGAATGTAATAGTATTGAGTTTTTTTATGTTAAAATAAGGAAGGGGGAGTGAAGAAAATGAAATTAGATATTGAAAGAGTTGTATTTATTGGTCGTACGTTTGAAGAATATTGTGATATGTTCCAATTATGTGATGAGGACATACAAAATAAGAAAATACTAGATTGTCCAGCTGGTGCTTGTTCATTTACTGCAGTCGCAAATGCAAGGGGCGGAGATGTAACAGCTTGTGATGTTGTCTATCAATTTGATGGGGAAGCATTATATGAAAAAGGATTACAAGATGTAATACATACGATGGAACATATAGAAAAAGCAAAAGATAATTACATATGGAATTATTTTTCTAGTGTAGAAGATTTACAGAAGCACCGTTTAGAAGCACTTCAAGTTTGCAGAGTGGACATGAAATATAATCCAGAGAAGTATGTGTATGCTACGTTACCAAAGCTACCTTTTCAAGATGAAGAATTTGATATGGTTTTATCAGCACACTTTTTATTCATGTATGGCGATCGCTTCGATTATGACTTTCATGTTAATACGATTACAGAATTGCTCCGCGTTGCGAAACAAGAAATTAGAATTTTCCCCTGTATCGATTTAAAGGGTGAACGATATGAATTTTTAGACGAACTCATAGAAAATTTACGAAACAAAGGATGCAAAGTAGCGGAGGTTCAGGCCCCATATGAGTTTCAAAAGAATGGGAATACGATGCTGCAAATTAAGAAGGGTTGTTAGTATATGAAAATGGGACAATCTTTATATATAAGCTAAAAACCTCTGTCTGTTTAGCAAGGAAGAGAGCCTCTGGCCGCGCATAGAAACGGTCAGTGCTTTTCCCTACCAACATGCAAGGTTTAAAACAAAAGGAGAAAGCAAGTGCGAATTACATGATGTATTCTGCATAGTAGTGACTTATATATTGAAAGATTAAAATGGAATAAGACGACTATAAAAGCCGTCTTATTTTGTTGAATATTCAGAATGTTCTTGGCTACGTTAGATTCTTTTTTTATATTAGTAGGTATAACTATAACGACTAAAGTCAGTGTTAAGGATTAGTAAATCTAGATAGGTGCCGGGAAGTGGAAGGATGCGATTTTGAAGGAGGGATTGAGGTGGAGCGAGCAACAGTTTTGCAGGCGCAAGATGACACGTTTATGCAAGGCGTGAAAGACTGTTTGCCGACAGTTCTTGGTTATTTAAGTATCGGGGTTGCATCAGGTGTTATTGAAAAAACAGCAGGATTTTCATTAACAGAAATTGCACTTATTTCTTTACTCATTTATGCAGGTTCGGCACAGTTTATTATGGCTGGAATGTTTGTAGCAGGCGCACCGGCTTCTACTATTATTTTTACAGTTTTCTTCGTGAATTTAAGGCATTTTTTAATGAGTGCAGCATTAGCTCCCTATTTAAAAAAAGTATCAGTTTGGAAAAACATAGTGATTGGTTCGCAGCTTACTGATGAAACATTTGGTGTTGCAGCCCAGCATGTAACAGGAAAGCAATATATAAGTGAAAAATGGATGCTCGGTTTAAATTTGACAGGTTATCTGAATTGGGTAGTCGCAAATGTCATTGGCGGTATTTTAGGAGACTGGATACCAGATCCGCACACATACGGGATGGATTATGCGATTCCCGCAATGTTTATTGGCTTATTTGTTTTACAACTTGTAAGCAATCGACCGAAGATATTTGTCCATCTTTGCGTTGCCATTGCATCTATGATCATTGCATACGGTGCCCATTTCTTTGTATCAAATAACGTAGCTGTTATTATTGCTACACTTGCAGCAGCGACAATTGGGGTGGTGATTGAAAAATGGAAGTAAGATGGGATTTATTACTTGTTGTGCTCGGATCTGCGATTGTCACATTGCTTCCGAGAGTTTTACCACTGCTTGTATTAAGTAAAGTAGAAATTCCAGAATGGGGATTGAAATGGCTTAATAATATTCCAATTGCAATATTAGCCGCATTGTTGGCACAAACGTTATTTATGCATGAAACGATGAAAGTAGATTATGTAGTAGCAGCTATTCCAACCTTCCTTGTTGCGATTTTCACACGTAGCTTATTGGGAGCTGTACTAACGGGAGTCATAGCGGTGTTTTTGTTGCGTTTATTTCTGTCGATATAATAGCGAACCTTCTTTTTAATAGAAGTTTCAGTTTTTAGAAAGAGGAGTATTTCAGATTATATCGAACTTTGTAGTATAACGATTACTTGGGGAGGATGCCATGATTATACTAGCAAGCGGAGTTGTTATGTTTATGCTTTTTCTCTGTGTTGTAATAGGATTTACTGTATATAAAATGCGTGTTCAAAAAGTGACACCTCAAATTTACTACACGCCATTTGATTCCATTAGCGCACAATCGCGTGTGGAATTTCATAAAGAGCAGGAAGATAGGGAAGAACGCACGGATGAAGGGGAAGATAACGATAGATAAAAACTATTTTATGTTGAAAGGGCAAAAATGAAATAGTTTAAAATAATTTGTATTACTAGTGTTGTAACAATTTTGATTCTGCTTGGAATCTCTATTTTTTCACCCTACAATGTTTTAAATCGTGTTCATGCAGAAGGGATTTTGCAAGAAAAAGAATTAAAAGATGAATTTGAAAATAAAAACGTAAAGAGCGTTATATATAAAGGTGATCATACTTATGTTGTTAAAACGGATACGAAGGAATATGTTGTAATTCAAGAATACTACACATTTATGAACTATAAATGGAAGGTATATGAACTTCAAAAAACGTGGGGTTAAAATAAACATAACAGAGGAGTAGGTCCTACATCTCTGTTATGTTTTTAAGAAACGAACGGATCATCTCACCCCCTTGATTCGCAGCTTCCTCGTTGTAAGCTTTTGAAAATGGATCAAGAAATCCATGTTCTCCATTAAGTTGCTTTATATGGAGACGTGAATGACCTTTACTTTGTAAATTTTCAATTAAAGTAGAAACCGAAAAGCTAGTTTCGTTTGCTGGGAATAATAAAAGCGTCCGGCATTTCGGTACAATATTTGTGTAATCACGAATACGTGAACCATAACATCCAATAACAAAATCAATTCTAGAATCTTCGCTACATAACCAAGCTATTGTTGCGCCAACGCTAAATCCGAGAACTCCTACATACGTATAGTTATTTCGTAGTTTAGTGAGCGTATCTTCAATTTGTTGTTTCCCCTGTTGCAATCCAACGTTTTTAATAAAATATAAATATGCTTCTGATTCCTCATCGTAATGAAAAGGAAGAGAGCGATATAATAAATTTGGACAAATAACATCAATAGTAGAAGAGGAAAATGTACGAATAACATGCTCCATATGTTGATTGACTCCGTATATTTCATGTAGAAGAAGAAGAGCAATTTTCTGTTTCATAGATTAAGATTCTCCCTTTGTAATACGATATTCTCTTTCAACGAGACAAATTCTGGTATGAAATTGTTCATACCATTGTTCTCTACCTCTTTTTCTGGCAATGGTGTGGGCAGCGTGTTCTTTCCACTGCTTGATTGCTTCAAGCGATTCCCAGTATGAAATAGTAATACCAAATCCAGTTTCATTACGGACACTTTCAACATCGATAAATCCGGGTTGCTCAGCGGCTAGCTTTACCATTTCATCTGCGACGATTTCATAATCGGCAGTTTCAGATGATAGTTGCGAAGTGAAAATGACAGCATAGTATGGAGCTTTGTTCATTGTATTTCCCCTTTACTTTAAATTTTTGTAACTATTCAGTCGCTCTATGAAAAAAGGAAGAAAAGCATTTTTTTAAATGGTCTGGGAGGGACTGGCGATGTATAGGAGCGGTCAGGGCCTTTTTCTGTCACGCGCAATGTTTGAAAACAAAGAGATGCAGCAGGGAACATTGCCATTTGTATCTTCATAGCAGCAATTTACATGCTGAAAAATGAAAATAATATAGGTAAGTGTATTTTTTACTGGAATCATCCCCCTTACCAAACTTCTAAATGAAATGTATGGCTGAGTAGTTACAAATTTTTCTTTTTAGTTTATCACGAAAATCTGAATAGTTCGTTATTTTTATTTGAATTAAATATTAATTTCATTTACCGTAATGAATGTAAAATGAAGCAAGAGAGAAATATATATCCATTTTCCTTTCTTGACATATAAGTCGCTGCTATGCAGAACACAACATGAACGCTACTGTTTTTCTCTCTTTGTTTTAAACATCGCATGTGGCAGAAATAGACCCTGACCGCATCTAACACGGTCAGATGCTCTTGTCCCCCTTAAAAAGAGCGGTTTTTTTATAGTTACATCGGAAATAAGAAAGTTCCTTAATGGAATAATTACCTACAAGTGTTGAAAATAAAAAATCCCCCACTTCAAAATAAAATGAAGTGGGAGCTCTCATATTTCCTCTAAGCTGTTTATTGGAACAGTAAGTTCACGATTTGGATTCGTTGCTTCGTATACGCGTGCAGTTTCATTTGTTTCATCGACATGTTGAATCATAACAGACATTCCTTGAAATGTTACACTTGTTTGTTCCATTGACTCTGAAATTTCTTTTGCTCTTTGAGTGTTCATTGTCAAACTCCTCTCTGTATCCGATTGGTAAATCATCAAGATGGAAGTTTTCTTGTACTATTATTTTTTCTAAATACAAGGAATAATATACCAATTGGTAGAGAGTTTAAAGTTTTTGAATCATTTGTAATGTTTCTTCAGTGAAAGAATTGAACACCGGAGCATGGTAATCTTGCATAGCATTGTGTGCTTGTTTTGCTTCATACAGTGCTTGTTTTTTATTTTCTAGGTGCATATAGCATAGTGCACGAAATGAGCCTGCTGTAGTCAATAATGCTTGGTCTATTGGATGGTGCGTATAAGTAGGGATTGTCACTTGCTCTAACTCATGTAATGCTTCATGATAACGCCCTAGACCATATAATGCTTTTCCTTTTTCCAGAAAATAAAAACCGTTTTTTTCGGGTTCTAATTTTGTGATAAGCTCTTTTCCATATGTTTCAATATGAGAAAGCGCGGCTTCATATTGTTTCGTGATCGTATTATGAAAATAAGCTTCCAAGAGATGAAGGGTGGTTAATGACACCGTATTTTCTGTAAAGATGGCAAATTGCTTTGATTTCTCTAAATTGTGTAAATATCCTTCTGTATCTTTAACTAATATAGCTTGAAAAGATAAAATACGATAAAAATCATCCATTTTATAGTACACTTGATTTTTTTTAGAAAAATCAAGTGTTTGTAAAAGGATATCTTTACATTCCTCATAATTTCCAAGTGCTAATAATATAAAAGCTTCATACAAAAAAAGGTTAATTTGCATGATTAAGTCCATCTCTAAAAGTTTTTCTTTATATTCATCACGCAAAGAATGAATTAATTGAAAGCATTCATTAAATTTTTTGTGCCGAAACAATGAATGGTAGGCGATAAGCTTTGTTTCTGTACTTTCTCGATATAAAGCATATTTTTCAAAAATGATGATTGCTTTTTCGATATATGTATGTACATCGTAGTTTCCTGTATAAGTTACTACTCGTGCATATTGTTTATACAAACGTGCAGCATTTAATGTAGACGGCAATTCATCATGCACAATAGGATGAAGGATTTCGTATACCTCTTTGAAACGCATATCTTGTATATATTGTTCCATCTTTTGTACAAGAGCAGCAAGTTCACTAGCTTCTTCTTCTAATAAAAAGCTTGCATCGCAGCCGAGTTTGTCAGCGAGATAATGAAGAGTCTTCATAGAAGGAGTCGCTTTCCCATTTTCAATTTGACTGAGCATACTTTTTGTTAGTTCTGTCCCAGCAAGTTCAGATTGGGTAAGTTTCTTTTCTTTTCGTAATGTCCGTATTTTTTCTCCGAGAGTAGCCATGGAACTTCTCCTTTTATAAAAAAGTTAAATATAATTAAACTTTTGTTGTCAAATTCTGAGAATTGATTATATAATAAGTTTAACATAATTTAACTTTTGAGGGGAGAGTGATTGTATGGAAGGTGTATTAGAAAATCAAGATAATACACGATTGAAAATGGCGACGCGAAATATTGTATTGATGATGATCGGAAAATTATCATCAATACTTGGGGCAAATATTTATACGTTTGCAATGGGACTGTACGTTTTAAAAACGACAGGATCTGGCATGGGATTCGCAATTACACTTGTTTGTGGTTCCGTTCCGCGTTTGATTAGCGGACCAATTGCCGGAGCAGCAGCAGACCGAATTAACCGGAAGAAGCTCGCTGTTGGAGCAGATTTATTAAGCGCTCTTATTATGTTCACCATGTTTTTGCTTTCCACTTCATTTGGACTTTCATTAATCTTCATCTATGTATCCGCAGCACTGTTATCAATATGCGCAAGCTTTTTCTCTATTGCTTTAACATCTTCAATTCCATCTCTAGTTGATACAACACGTATTCAAAAAGCAAATTCATTAAACCAAACAGCTACATCGCTTGCAACGATTTTAGGACCGGTTATTGGTGGTCTAGTATACGGCTTATTTTCTATAAAATTCTTTTTCTTACTAAATGGTATTACATTTGCTTTGGCGGCGATGGTAGAAGTATTTATGGTCTTTGATTTGTATAAAGCAAACAAAAAAGAAGATAAGGATCATTTTTTAACGAGCATAAAAGAAGGTTTTATATATGTGAAAAAGCAAAGTGATCTTTTTTCGATGCTGAAACTGTTACTTTGGATCAATTTCTTTTTTTGTGCAATTACGGTCTCACTTCCGTATATTATTGTTCAAAAATTATCACTTTCTTCTCAGCAATTTGGCATAATTGAAGGAATGTTTGCGGTTGGGATGTTAATGGCCTCTATTATTTTATCCGTTCGAGCGGAGGCAACAAATAAGTTTCAGACGATTCGCAGGAACCTTTTCATACTAACAGCTTTATTGTTTTGTATTGCATTACCAATGTTTCTTTCATTATCTAAAACAATGATTTTCATATATTATATTACCCTTATGATTCTATTTGGGGTGAATCTCATCACAATTAATGTTCCAATGCAAGTGTACGTTCAAAAAACGACGGTACCTGAATATTTAGGACGTGTATCCGGATTAATTGAAACGATTGCAACCGCAATTATGCCTCTTGGAACAATTTTGTATGGTGTACTTTTAGACTATATACCAGCATCCACTGTTATTTTCATATCTGCGTTTGGACTGTTTGTTGTTGTTTTCTTTGGAACGAAGCAATGGAAGGATATTGGGCATCAAGAGGGAGTATCTATGTCATAAAAATGAACAGTCATTGTTACAAAAATATGAACTTCCTACATTTGGAGAAAAAAAGGAGTATACTAGTATCATAATCCAATTACAAGGAAGTGTCGTAATGAGTACGGTTAGTGCTGTATATGGAGTTATTCTTTCTTCTCTTTTTGTTTCTTTCATTATAGGCGTAACACGCTATATTCATAAGTGGAAAGAAGGAATTGCCAAGTTAGACCATATTGAAGAAGAAGTAAGTGATTTCATGTTACACCACGGGAAGTAAAATTTACAAAATCTATTATTCGTAAAGTTTTTAATCTTATAATTTTATTATGTAAACAGAAAAAGCATGGTGTTCGAATAAAACATCATGCTTTTTTTCTAAGTAAAGTATGATATCACATTATTATTAAACTTGGATAAATACAGATAAAAAGTGATAAATAAAGTAAAAGGGGACAAGGGAATGACTACTATTTATTTTGTACGGCATGCGCATTCTACATATACACCAGATGAGAGGGAAAGACCATTATCTGAGAAAGGTTGGCAAGCTGCAGAGAGAGTAACAGAAGTATTGAAAGATGAGTCTATAGATGTTGTAATTGCTAGTCCATATAAAAGGGCTATTCAGACGGTAGAAGGGGTTGCCGAGCATTTTCAATTATCAATGGAATTAGAGGAAGATGTAAGAGAGCGTTTATTAAGTTTGCAGCCTGTTCAAGATTTTGAACAAGCTATTACAAAAGTATGGGAAGACCCTACGTTTCATTTAGAAGGTGGGGAGTCGAATGTTATCGCTCAGGAGCGCGGAGTTTCTTGTATAATGAAAATTCTAGAGAAACATAAAGGGAAAAATATTGTAATAGGAACACATGGAAATATTATGGTCCTTATCATGAATTATTTCGATTCCAAATACGATTTTTCATTTTGGAAGGAACTACAGATGCCTGATATATATAAACTGACATTTACAGAAAATCAACTTGTTCAAGTAGAACAAATTTGGAAAGAAGGCTTTGTAAAGAATGTATGAAGATTGACGAAAAAAGCAGGAGATGATAGAGCAGTTATAGAAATAAATGGCTGGAATACAAAAGTTTTTTTAAAAAAGGAGGCTGTTCATATGTTCGAGAAAAACAATCGATTTTCATCCATGCCAGGAGAAACTGTAGAAGTTTACAACGTGTATGAGATTTTACCACCTGACGGAACGATTATTGGTATGGCAACACCTGAAGAAATGGAAGTTGCTGCAGAACTGGAACTAAAGCATTATGCCTTTTCACGTTTAATGGAAGCGAATATTCAATTAGACGGTGCCTCCTACAAAGAAATGCTTGAAGAATTCGAAGACTATGAAAGAAAGTCAATGGCTTTCTGGCGGGCATTGCATGGAAGATTATCTGTGCCATGGGCATGGGTATTACGTGTTGATGTCGCAAACGGTCCTATTCATGTAAGTACTGGGAACTTGTTTTATGATGTTGAAGAGCTAGAAGAAGACTTTGAATAATAGGAAGAGGAAAGTAGGAAGGATACTGCTTTCCTCTTCTTTTTTACAATTTATGTAAATTTTTTATTTCTTCAATTATAATATCAGGTCGATCTACCTCAATAGAGTGTCCCGATTTAGCAGCAACAAAAAGGTGGCTTTGTTTTGAAAGTGTAGTTTGTTCATGAATCAGTTCTTGCCATACAGTTTCTAAGGATACGGCTTCTTCATAAGGAATACCATCTTGTACTGCTAGTTGGATAGAATGATGGGCATCTCTTCCAATAATTATTAATGGTATGTTAGGGAATAGTTGCATACTCTTCATCTTTTGAGCACAATCTTTCCAATGTATGATTTCTGAGGAAACGGCTTTATAAAGGGCTGAAGAGATTGAAAAAGATAGCAATAGTTTTTGGATTTCAACAGGTAATGTCGTTTGTGCAGTTGTTAGTTTTGGGAATACTTCTTGTTGTAATTGGGCGGTATTTAAATCGGCATAGTATAAGCATTTTTCAATCCATTTTTCATCTGAATCTGTCTCATCTAATGTAGGTAAGTCGAGTTCATCTAAGCGGTGCAGATTCATAGATGTTGAATCTACGAGAACAAGCGTAGTAACTAGTTTAGGATAAAGCATCGTAAAATGTTGTGCACATAAACCGCCATAAGAATGCCCAACTAAAATAATCGGTTCTTGGATGTGTAAAACATGTAACAATTCTCGTAATTCATCCGCGTTTTGCCCAGTTGTCCGCTCTTTCCCATTTAATTCGCTAGTCCCGTAGCCAGGTCGATGAAACAAAACAACTTTGTAGTATGGGGAAAGTTCATTTGCAATTTTTATCCAATTATAAAAGGAGCAAAACATCCCGGTTTGAATCAAAACAGTTTGTTTACCTTGTCCTGTTATCAGCACTTCAACTTTTTTTTCGAAAACATCTACATGCGTAATCAAAAAAACGCCTCCTTAAGTTTGAAAATATCTCTGACACGCTAATAATATTCCCCATACTCCTATACCGAATAAAATAGAAGTGCTAAGTGAAAATGAGTTGCGAAACCCTAAATAAACAATGAATAAAAGTAAGGCTGATGCAGGGAATCCATATAACACGCCAAGTGCAAAATCACTTAATTTTTCTCGTGAACCACCTTCAACAGAAATCCAAAATAAACTGAGCAAACTAATTAACGGAAGTGCGGCAATGAAGCCGCCAAGTGTACTATAATGTTTGGCAACTTCCGTAACGCCCCCAATAATAAGTGCAGAGACGATCACTTTAATGATAAAAGACATCGTAAGCCTCCTTTGCTAATAATTCGAATGCAGATTGAATCAGTTCTTTTTCTTCTTCAGATAATTTCTTTTCTATTTGTTTTAGTTTTGCCTCATCGAGCAATGTGTGTGTAGCTAATGCTCGTTGTCCTTTTTCTGTTAGCTTTACAATTACAACTCGTTCATCCTGTTGACTACGCTCCTTTATGACAAACTCTTTTTGAATTAATCGTTTAATATGTTCAGAAGCAGTGTTATGTGAGAGTTGCAGTTTTGCTGCGATTGCACTAATGGTTTGGGCTTCTTGGCGAGAAATCATTTGTAAAATACGAATGGCTTGGTGAGTTAAATTTTCTTCATACTCATGACGGAGATAAAAATAAATTGTTTCCCAATGTTTATTTATTTGCATAATTCCAACTCCTTTTTTATATCGTATTATACGATATAATTGTTTGTAAAGATATATATGGTTTTATTTGCAAAATTTTTCATTGAAAAAGTATCTTTTTTTTAGTAGATAATATAAGCTTATCTTAAAATCACAATGAAACGAGGGATGGGGATGAAGGCTGCACATACCTTTAAATGGCTTGGTGATGAAAAAGCGTATTTAAATGAAATTCATATTGAAAAGTTAGGTCCTCTTTCTATCGGATTATATGACGGGAATACAAATGAAGATGCTGTGCTTGCTTGGTATGATCCACATGGTTCATGGGAATTTGTGATGATTTTTGATGCCGAGCATACTATTGAAAGGGCAAAGTTTATTATAGATATAATTTGTGAAAGAAAAGAGAAATTACTACAACTGTTTTCATATCCAAATCATTTAGTTTTTCATCATACACACATGTATTTATTATCGTTATTTACAGATGAAACATTTATTAAAAAAAGTGAGAAGATGCCAGAACAAACAGATTGTCTCATTTGTTTTCGAAAAGACCAGTTTGTGTATTGGTTGTCAGTAGGAGAGTGCTTCATTTATTTATTTCAACAAGAGTCACAACAATGCAAACAGGGCCGTTTAAATGAACAACAGTTTTATGAGCGAATTGGTAGACCAAACATTTTTGCAGTAGAAACGCCTTGTTTTACATCTGGAGTTCGTGAATTACAGAGAGGAACAAATCATATTGTGATAGCAACAGATAAAATCGTTGAATGTAGAGAACAGATATTTGAAGACGACCGTTTATTTTATCAATCGCTTTATGCGGAAGGCACTCTTAATATTAAACGTGTGCTGGAAGAGGTAGATTCTTGGAAAGAAGCAGGAAGTGCCACAATTATAAGTTGGTCTGTTGATATAGAGAATTTAGATTGTACTTGTGAGGGTGATGAACGCAGAGATAAGTAATATGTAAAAGGGAGCTTTCGTGGTGGCTGCCTTTTATCCTGCTACTTGTGGGCAGTAACCCCCATCGCAAGATTTAGAGGGAAACGAGGAAGGTAGCTGGAATAATTGCTGACATATGTCCGATTGGGTGGGCTTTCCATCAGCGGGGGATGAAAAAAACCTACTGATGGAAGTTCCGCTTTAGTTTGCTTCTTTTCTGGGACTCCATTCTTTGTCCATTTTCTTACCCAAAGTACGATCTAATCCCCATTGTGCTTCTCTTGTGTTAGAGTAAATCTCATTATTAAAATCTACTGTATTCCATAATACATCAATATAAACCATGAACAGCATATTTAGAATTTCATCTGTGTCATCATCAAACTTTCCTTTGTATGTGTGTGCTTCCCACTCTGTATAGGAGCTTTTATGTACTGAGCCAACTTGTTCATCATTCTTGAAGATAGAGTAATAATTTCCTTCAAATCCATGTGTATGTTGGTAGATTTTATAGTACTCTTGGTGCACAATTGCTTCCCAAGAATCCTGTACGATATCAAATTTATCAATAAGCTGACCGACATTCGCATTACAAAGTTGTATCCTAAATTTGGAAGGGATAAAACTCTTAATAAATGGAACAAATTTCAATAATACATATATGAAGTTGGTTTCTGTTCCGCTTGCAACGATCTCTTTTTCTCTGTAGAGAGTAATTTTTCTTCTTACAGGAAGAATAACGCGATTTGCTTTTGCAGTGTATGTATTCTTCATATACGGAAAGTTGTAGGTTAAATCCCATTTTAATGGTTTTTGAATCATTGTAATTTCCATCGGTTTCATCCCTTCTGTAGTTACATCCCCGTTTAAAGTAAACTCATTCTTTTTCCAACAAATACAATCTCTTGTAAATATTATATCTTATTAGATTTCTAAGGTGCTATCTAAAGTAAGGAGAAGAAGAAAAATTATTTGCTTCTCCATATTGTTTATATCAAACTATATAGGAATGTGGCAGAGACGACTGCGAAATTTGGTCGGGTCATTAAGATTAGATCTACACCCTCATTTCCTGTTACATAAATATATAAATACAACTTGAAAAACCAACATAAAAACCACTTTTTTTAGATGGGCGAAAGCGTCTGGCCGTGCTTGGAGCGGTCAAGGCCCTTTTCTGCCACAGGCAATGTGAAAACAAAGGGAGCAAACAAGTAGCGTATCACTTTTTGTTTTACATAACGGCAACTTAGATGTTAAAAAATCAAAGTGGATATATATAAATTAAGTCAAAATTGTAATGATCATGGTTATAAAAATATAGTTGCAAAGCTCTATTAAGAAGGAAACTTTCTAGCAAATGATTTGATTAATGAAGTGATTAGACAATAGTCTAAACATAAGAAGTAGGACGCTCAAAAAAATCTTAAAAATTGTCATGAGATCTTTTTTTGGGGCATATATATGTATAATGTGGCCACAAAACGTTCATGTAGTAAATCATTTAGGTGATAATTACACTTCCTAAAAACCTATTTTATAACTGATAAAGGTTATGATTGGTGAATGGTCGAAAGGAGTTTGGAAAAAGAATGAATTATGGGCTTCGTTATGCAGTAGAGAAACGGAAGAAACAATTGATTGAGAAGTTGCTTGATGTAGGTGTATACAAAGTACTAAATAAACAGTTGTATGAATTAACATTAGATGAATTGGAAAAAGAATATCAGGATATTTTAAAATATGAAGGAGTGCAAGCTTAGTGTACTCCGTATTCTCCTTTAAAGAAGAATTCAAGATGATAGATACGATTGGCTATTGGTAAGAGATAAAGAAAGCTTTATTTATGAGCTCCCCTTTCTCAGCGTCATGAGGAGAAAGGGGAGTTTTTTTATAAGCAGTCGTAAATGGAGGGATAGGGTCATGGAATATATCCCAGTTTTCATACATTTCTTGTTATATCGTAAATGATACAAAAAAGAATTTTGACAGTAAATCGAAATTATCACGATTTGCAAATGAGATGTAATGAATATGATACGAAGGGGATGAATTGTGGAAAGAGTTTACAGGATATTTCTGGAACGATAAACTTAAGTAACCCGTAATAATGGATTGCAAAGTGTGATGCTTCCTTTATTTTGGATTACATATAATGGGGGTAGCTGCCAATAACATATACCTATTTTAAAATTTGTTTTTGCCTATTTAAAATGGCGTACAAATTATGATAGGAGTGTAAAAATGATTGAATTAAACACTGAAAGATTAAGACTAATTCCTTTGAGTGCAGAAAATTTGAAATTACTTATTGATAATCCAAAGAAAATGGAACTAAGGTTATCTTTAAGTGAATCAAATAGATTTCTTAGCCTAGAACTTAAACAAGCTATGGAAACAAGGCTTTCAAAGCTGTTAATCGATAAGGAGAATTATATATGGTATACCAATTGGTTAATTGTGTCGAAAGATAAAAACTGTAATGTTGGAGGAATCATCTTAAAAGGTCTTCCAAATGAAAATGGTGAAGTAGTAATTGGTTATTATACTCTTCCTGAATATCAAGGAAATGGCTATATGACGGAAACCGTTAATACTATGAAAAACTGGTTGTTAAATTAGATGGGTGTTATGTACGTTATTGCTGATACTGATAAAGATAACATTCCATCGCACAAGGTATTAGAAAAATTAGGAGCGGAAATGTATAAAGAAACAGATGAATTATACTTTTGGAGATTTAGCCGAAATCCGTTCACTGAAAAAAATAACGAAGAGTCATCATTTTATAGTAATGGCTCTTCGTTAAGGCATCAGTACAATGTTGATTAATAGAATGACAAAACCTTGTTCAATTAACGAGTGTTTCAGTTGAACAAAAAAATGAATTTTTTTACAAAAGAGTAATGCATTAGAATATGTTAAGAGCGTGTTTTGATTAAATCTTTTTCAAAACACGCTCTTTCTTTTTGTTCGTTTAAACAGAGATCAAAAGAATTTGTTTCTATTTCAATCACTTAATGGGTTTTTAACTTTTACATAATAATAAGCATGAGCTTCTCCCATCATCCGCATAAGAGTTAAAGCTTTATAATCTACTTGATTTGCAAAAAAGATAGCATAGTCAGATATTGCACACTCTTTGTAGTTAGCATCTTCTTGTAAATCTACAAAAATATTGTGTAAGACTTGTTTTACTATATTCCATAGCAGTTGTTCATCAAATTCATAGAACTGACTGATATGCAAAAATAATTCCCCAAAGTGATTTTGCATGACAGAGTAGAACACTTTATTCCGCATACTTTTCTCATCATCTACTAAAATTCTTGATTTGTGATGAAACATGTTCAAATCAAATCCTGCATTTTGTAAACGGTTGCGATGAACACGAATACCTTCCCAGTCACGTACGAGTAGTCGATCCGGTGTCCCATCTTTTTTAAAGACAGGAACTGTGTTTTGCAGGTGACCCTCTAAACCGATTCCGTATTTTACCATTAGCGGGATAAAACCGGTAAGGGCATTTGTTACATATTTCTCTATGAATTGAACAACCGCATCTTGTAATGATAGGTCATAGTTCTCTTTGTATAATTCAATTAGTTCTATTATGACTGGTTTATTTGTACCGTGCACAGAAGCGACAAGAGCAGATCCGACGATAGCCCATTCATCTTGATTCACATAAGCATGAATATTATCACGAATGACGCAAGCGAGGTTTTCACTCCGTAATGTTTGGTATTCTTCGCCTATGTCATTTGGATGAAGAAAATGAACGCCAGCTCGCTCCATAATGGGAACAAAACGATTTCCATCAATCATTTTATCTTGCGTAACAATTTGTTTTAAAATGGTGCTCATAATTGGTCCGTTATGAATTGTTTGTTCTGATAATGTTCGTACTTCCCCGGTTAAATGAATATTTGTTGTTAGTTTATAATGGGGTCTAATCGTATCATACTTTGCAGGAAAGATCGTCCGAAATGACATCCCCGCCAAATATTTTGCTTTATAATCCAATAAAATAATCATTTGTTTTTCAAGTTCAGTGCTATAAATTTCACGTAACGTATGAGTAGCTTGCCAAGGGTGAATTGGTAATAGGATATAGTCGTCTAGTTTATCACCAAGCTTTAGTTCGGCTTCTACTTGAAGTGCAGGTTCAAAAGAGAATAATACTGCATTCCAATTTTGTTCTTCCATAAAAGCTGAGCTTATGTAATTTTGGTGTACAGCGACAAAGCAGAGTGGAATGATATTTTTAAACTCCGCTGAATAAGCTAATGTTTCTTCTGGGCTTAAGCCCTTCCTCATTTTGGCACCAGGGTGACAAGGGTGTCCTTCTATAACGAGCTGTTCGAAAAAGGCATAAGAATCTCGTGCCTGAGTAGCAGCTTGTAGCGTTGAAGTATTTTCAATTTGTTCATGAAATGTATAAGCAAGTGCTAAATTAGCAGCGCTATTTGTAACATCGTCTTCAAACATATGAAAATAAGTAGGAGATCCTTGCCAATCTTCTTGCATGAGCAAAGCCAATACTTCATTCGGATGCGTAATTTCTTTTTCATTTGATGATGATACGAGAATATATGGTCCACTGATAACTGGTCGTTCAAAAGCATATATGTGTCGAATCGGTATAAGCAGGTATGCGTTTTGCTTCTTGAAATATAGCCCTTGTATCATTGAAAACTCGTCAAATTGATGAGTGTGAGTATTTATATAATCTAGTAAATAATCTGGGCAATACCGTTCTGAAAATGAAGAAAACATTCCTTTATGTTTGCGAAGCAAAATCCCAGTCTCTGTCATACTACATATATTTTCACGTATGAAGGATGAGAGTAATCGTTCCAGTATACCAGCTCGTCCTTTTTGAATCATTTGTTGATAGGTTTCATGTAGTGGTGCGTGATGTTGTTGTAAAAAAGAAAGCAAGTTTTGTTCCTCTAATTCTAATGTTTGAATTGTATTGAGTTGCATAGAAACCACCTTTCTCAAGTTTTTCTATCTTTACAGATAAAAAAGAATATTTTATAGTATTTTACATAGATAATGATAATCAATATCAATTATAAAGAGTGCATGTGAAAATGCAACAAAAAATTTCGGGGTGGTTTTTATTCGTAAACTATTTTTTAGTAGTTCATTTTTCTTATTTATGGGGAATTGGCTTGGAATGACTGCGATCAATTGGTACGTCTATGACCTGTATCAGAGTGCTACATATTTAGGGTGGATTAACTTTGTAAGGCTGATTCCTATTGCATTGTTTAGTGTATATGCAGGGAAGCTTTGTGATCTGTATCCACGTATGAAGTTAATGAAGTCTTATTCATTCTGGGGGCTAGTGGTTACAACTCTACTTGCTATTTATGTTGTGCTTATTACTCCTTCTTTTTTTATTTTTCTTCTTTTTTCATTTGTGAGAGGAGTAATAAGTGCATTAGAAACACCAAATCGGAATACACTACTTTCGGACATTGATACGAACAATCAAATTAGTAAATTAATATCTATGAATTCATTTGTGATGAATGTTTGCCGTTCAACAGGGCCTGCTGTAGCTGGATTTTTAATTGCAGGAGGACATATTGAGCTGACATTTGTGATGCAGGCAATTTGTTCACTTATTGCTTTCATTCTCGTATTACCAATGAAAGATCGGACGATGAAAAAACGAAAAGAAAAGAAAAAAGCAAGCTGGGAACAAATTGTTCAATATTTTTCTCATGATCATATGGGAAAAAATATTTTTATTACATCAATGATTACAATGGCTTTTGGCTTTTCGTATACGACTGTATTGCCTGTCCTTGTTTCTCATCAATTTACTGGAAAAGCGGAAGTGTTTGGCATTGCGATGTCTGCGGCAGCAATTGGTGCGATTATAGCAACGATTATTCTTCCGAGAATATTAGAGTATATTTCAGAAGTTAAGATTTATTACATGAGTTTACTTTTGTTTTCTATTAGTATAGCGCTTCTTATTATTAGTAATATATTTATGTTTTTTATACTACTATTCTCTATCGGTCTTTTTGGACAGTTGTTACGTTCTAGTAATCGTGTCTATTTTCAAAACAATGTTCGTGAAGAAGAACGAGGTCTCATGCTTAGTGTTGTATTAATGGACCGAGGAATGATTCCGCTCGGTTCAATCGTTGTAAGTTATGCAATTGAATATGTGGGTATTACTGAAACATTTGTAATGATGGGGATTTTATGTATGATTCCATTTGCATTTCAATATATAAAAGTGAAAAAACAAAACAGGAAGGTGAAGAATGTTGTCCATTCAAAGTAAACAAATTAATCGAGTACAAGCAGAATATCGTATTTTAAATCGTTTTTGTAATGCGTTAATTCGTGAGAAAAATGTATTAGAAGGTTGTGCTGTGCTAAAGCATGAGCATGGTATTGAAATTATAGATTGTATGAATGAGGCAGAATTATTACTAGAAGTGCAACAAGAAGGGGCGTTTGAACGATACGAATTTACTTTCCCAATTCGCTTTAAAGTAAGAGGGCATGTGAGATGGATTGATTCATTACAAGCATTTTTTGAGGAGGTAGCACCATTCTTTCAGCTTCATGTTTCAGATGCTCTGCAGAAAGAATTATTGAATAGCGTTGAGAACTTAGCACTAGCATATGAGGCATGGGAACAAAAACAAGAATGGGTAAACCAACAACTTGAAACAAACATGATGTTTTTTGCGAAATACAAACCGAATAATTTATACCAGTTCTTTGAAGAATTAAAAAAATGTACGTCATTTGATGAATTATCATATACAGAGTCATTAGTGATTGAAGGACATCCACTGCACCCTTCAACAAAGACGAAACTAGGTTTATCAAAAGAAGAAGTAAAGCGATTTGCGCCTGAATTTGAACAAATTGTTCCATTACATGTATTACTTGTTCATAAGGATGTAGTAGCAGTTACAGGAGATCATTTTGAAAAAGCATTATTATATGAAGTTATGCCAGATTTATATGAAACAGCATATGAAACACTAGTAAATCAAAGAAAACAAATGGAGGATTATTATCCATTTCTTGTTCATCCGTGGCAATATGAACATGTGTTAACAAAGGAGTATGAGACTGATTTAGAGGAAGGGCGTATCATTCCGATGCCATATCAACTTTCGTCCCGGGCGACGCTTTCATTTCGAACGATGAATCTACTAGAATTGCCGTACCATGTAAAGCTTCCAGTACGCGCACAAGCTACGAGTGCAGTTAGAACGGTATCACCAGAAATAACGGTAAACGGACCGATTCTTTCTTCACTGTTTGATATGATTTACGCAAATGAGAAAGAGTTATCACAATCAGTAGTAGTTGTTCGTGAACGAGTTGGAGCCACTTTTACGAAAAATAATGATGTTCATCTAGGAAGGAATCTCGCATTTGTTTTACGAGAAAGTCCACATATATATAAGCAAGAAGGAGAATTACTATGGGTTGGAGCTAGTTTAACCGCAAGTAATCCGTTAAAAGAAGATGAACCAGTGATTGTAGATATTATGCGCACATATTTTGGAACAGAAACGATTAGCAAAAAAGAGGTATTTCATTACGTTGCTCATTATACAGAGAAAGTTATGATTCCTTTACTACAGCTTGTTTTACAATATGGAATTGCATTAGAAGGACATATGCAGAACTCTATTATTGTTACAAAGAAAGGAGAAATTCAGCGTATTTTTGTACGTGATTTAGGAGGCGTGCGAATTCATAAGAAGACATTAGCGAGAGTAGTAGATATTACGAATTTGAAAGAAGCAGTTGTATTTACAGATGATAGAAATGAAGTTTATAACAAGTTTATTCATTCCGTATTACAAAACCACTTTGGTGATGTGTTATTTACGTTAGCTCGTGCGATAGACGACATACAGGAAAAAGAATTATGGAGAATTATTGCTGCGATTGTAAAGGAGTATATGGAAGATGCAACAGAAGAGCAAAAAGCAGCTATCTTCGCAGCGCAAATTGAAACAAAAGCATTGTTTTCAATGCGAATACAAGATCAAGCGAAATCTTATTTGTATACAAAGTTTCATAATCCACTTTGTATGTAGTAGGAGGAAGAAACATGATGCCTATTATGAAAGTAAACCTTTCCAAATTAAAGCATAATGCGATGATGATGAAGCAATTATGTGAGCGCTCAAATTTAATGTGTTTTCCAGTGACAAAAGGGATTGGCGCTGCGAAAGAGGTAATTGAAACGCTTCAAGAGGCAAAGTATATAAGATTTGCTGATTCTAGATTGCAGCATCTTCATCACATTCGTTCTATTGTCGGAAAAGAAGCGGAGCTCTTATTAATTCGTACGCCAGCTTTGTCAGAAGTAGAAGAAACGGTGCTTTGTGCGGATATTAGTTTGAATTCTGAACTAAGTATTATAGAAGCGTTAGGAAGAGCAGCGAGAACATATGGAAAAGTACATCGTGTCATTTTAATGGTTGATTTAGGTGATCTTCGCGAAGGAATGATGCCGCATCAAGTGATAGAAGCAGCGCAAAGAGTATCGAATATACCTGGAATTGCACTCGATGGTATTGGAGCAAACTTTACTTGCTTTAGTGGTGTGATTCCAACTGAGAGTTCTTTGCAAGAACTAACGCAATTAACAAATTTAGTAGAAAAGAAAATAGGCGCACAACTTCGGTTTATCTCAGGAGGTAATTCAAGTTCGTTACCACTAATTATGCAAAAACGACATATTGGACGGGTGAATTCTCTACGGATTGGAGAAGCTATTTTTCTAGGAAAAGAAACAGCTTATGGAAAAAATATTCCCTTTATGTATCAAGATGTATTTTCAATTGAAGCAGAAATCATCGAAATAAAAAGGAAGCCATCGATGCCAAGGGGAGTCATTGGAAGAGATGCGTTTGGCCAAGTTCCGTGTTTTGAAGATAAAGGAGAGCGACTACGGGCAATTGTTGCGATAGGAAAACAGGATCTTGATATTAACGGTTTACGAGCTTTTGATAAGAATATCGAAATTCTTGGTGGAAGCAGTGATCATTTAATTGTTGATATAACGGATAGTACACCGCGCAGCATAGGGGACAAAATGACATTTGTTCCGGCGTATAGTGCATTGCAAAGCGGTATGGTTTCTTCACTTGTACGAAAACAATATGTGTATGATGAAGTGCTGCAAAAAGCGCTTGTTTTATAAAATAAAGATCACATCAGAGTATTATCTATAAATCATTTCAAAAAACATTTTTTTAGGAGAAAATGATAGACAATTTCTAAAATTATGCTATCATATTAAATGAAAATGATTATCAATATTGCTGGTATGGGGGATTACATAATGAATAGGAAAAAAATGAGTACTTTACTTGTAGCTATGTCATTAGCGGTGGGGGCGCTTGCTGGATGCAGTGGAGGAGCAAAAGAAACAGTTAAAAAAGAAGATAAAGCAGAAGCAAAAAATCAAGCAGGATCAGTAAAAATTAAACATGAGTGGGGAGAAACGGAGTTAAAAGAAACACCAAAAAATATAGTAACTCTTGACTTTTCATTTATTGATACATTAGTAGATTTAGGTGTTACACCAGTTGCAAATGCTGGAGTAGGAAAAACGAAAATTCCAGAATATTTACAAGATAAAGCATCAAAAGTTAAAGATGTTGGGGAGCGAAAAGCACCGAACTTAGAAGTTATTTCATCTGTGAAACCAGAGTTAATTATTGCTAGTAAAGATCGTCACAATATGATTCAAAAAGAATTAAAAGATATTGCTCCAACAATTGCATTCGATGATAACAGCTATGAAGAAGTAATGAAAAATATGGATACGATTGCTAAAGCAGTTGGAAAAGAAGAACAAGCGAAAAAGATTCGTACAGAATTACAAGATAAAATTTCAAAAGCAAAAGAGAAAGTAACAGGAAATCCAACGGTACTTGTAATTGGTGCTTTTGATGATGAATTTTCTGTATGGATTAAAGATTCATTTATTGGTTCGTTAATGACAGATGTTGGCGTGAAGTACGCATATGAAGGTAAAAAAGAAAAAACAGAAGGTAAAGCAGAAATTGCTAAAATTACGATGGAACGTCTAAATGAAATCAATCCAGACTATATCTTCTTATATGGAGAAAACGTAGAGAAGTTTAAAAATAATCCGCTATACAATAACTTAAAAGCAGTGAAAGAAAAGCATGTAATTGATGTTGACCGTAATCTTTGGGCACGTGGACGCGGTCCAATTGCAGCAAATAAAATTTTAGATGAGGCACTTCCAGCATTAACAGGTCAGTCTTCTAAATAAGGAGTTGGAGACTTTGTATCATTCACAAACTAGAAGCAGACGGGCGTTACACCCGTATGCTTCTTCTACTTTGCAATTTATTTTCTTTTTTCTACTATTAATAATGGTTGGAGCTCTCTCTGCATTATTTCGTGTAAAAGGATTATCATTTCATAACATAACAGAAGTATTTGCAACGGATACGAAAAATTTAATTTACTATACAGTTTGGCAAGTACGTGTACCACGTGTCGTGCTAGGCGCTTTACTTGGCGCGGCATTAGCTGTTGCCGGATGTCTCTTACAAGGGATTACGCGAAATCCGTTATCTGATCCAGAAAATATGGGAATCAATCAAGGAGCTTCTTGTTTTGTTGTCATTGCCCTTTTAATTTTTGGAGAGAAGGATACGAGTTTCGTTATTTTACTAGCAGCATTTCTCGGGGCTGCTGCAGGTGGGAGTGTGATTTATTCATTAGCATTTCGTGGTGAATATACGCCTTCACGTCTTGTACTTGCTGGCATTGCAGTGAGTCTATTTCTTGGATCATTAACGACAGGAGCGATTTTGTTATACGAAACACAATTAACAGAAATTTTATATTGGATGGCTGGAAAGTTATCAGGGGCAAATTGGCAAGATATAAAAATGATGGTAGTATCGGCAGTACCTGTTATGGTTTTTGTTTTTTTTCTAGCAAATCAATTAAATATTTTATCACTTGGTGAAGAGACAGCGCGTGGACTTGGTGTAAATGTACTTTTGATTCGGAGAGTATTTGCGTTTTTCGTTGTTCTTCTTGTCGGTAGTGCAGTTGCGGTAGCTGGACCGATTGGTTTTATCGGACTCATAGTTCCGCATATTGCAAGAAAACTAATTGGTCAAGATTATCGAATTATTTTACCATTTTCAGCATTGCTCGGCGCTAATCTTCTTGTCATCGCAGATTTTGCAGCGCAGTGGGTGTCTTATCCAGCAGAGACGCCTGTTGGTGTTATAACAGCACTATTAGGTACACCATTCTTCATTTATTTAATGAGAAGGAAGCGAGGTGCTGTGAAATGAAGAAGTTCGGCCGGTTTACAATTGTTATAATAGTAGGATTTATATTGCTAATTGCGCTTTCTTTGCTAAGTTTGCGGCTTGGGGCTGTACCAACACCACTTGCTGAGATTATAGAAGGACTGATGAGAGGAGAAGGTGTTGTACTAAAATATCGTTTGCCGCGGCTTATTATAGCGATTTTAGTTGGAGTTAACATGGCCTTATCTGGATCGATTTTACAAAGTGTAACACGAAATCCGCTTGCAGCACCTGATATTATTGGAGTTTCTGCTGGTGGAGGATTAGCAGCTGTTATTATGCTCCTTATGTTTCCAAGTGTACCAGCAATTATGCTCCCTATTGCTGCATTTGCCGGGGCAATGATTGCGAGTTTGCTAGTGTATGTATTATCGTATCAAAAGGGAGGAGTAGAACCGGAACGTCTTGCACTTTGCGGAGTTGCTATTTCTACGGGTTTACAGGCTCTTATTACATTTATTATTGTGAAATTTGCGGTTGATTCCTCACAAGCTCTTGTATGGCTAAAGGGAAGTTTATATGCAAGATCTTGGGAACATGTTGATATGCTATGGCCATGGACAATAATTGGAGCGGCTATTACATTTATAAGTTATAAGCAAATTAACCTTTTATTATTAAATGAAGAAACAGTAAAGGGGTTAGGTATGCGTATCAATGTTGTTCGTCTTGTGCTGATCGGCGTAGCTGTTGCTTTAGCTGCAAGTTCAGTAGCAGTAGCGGGGACAATTAGTTTTGTGGGGCTTGTTATCCCACATGCGGCGCGTCTACTTGTTGGATCGGATAGTAGATTGTTCTTACCAATTTCAGCATTACTCGGTGCATTACTCGTTACGGGGGCAGATATGGTAGGAAGGATTATTATCCCGCCAATTGAAATACCAGCTGGTATTATTACAGCACTCATTGGCGCACCATATTTTATATATTTACTCGTCATTAGAAAAGGAACATAGTCTCCTATAAAAAAATAAGGAGTGAACAAGATGACTAGTTTACATACGGAACAACTGGAACTTACGTATGGAAATCAAACGATTATTAATCATCTCGATCTATATATTCCAGAAGGGAAAATTACGGCACTTGTTGGCCGAAATGGATGCGGAAAGTCAACGATTTTAAAATCGTTAGCACGGCTACTGCAACCAACTAAGGGTCACGTATATTTAGATGGTAAAGCAATTCATACGATGCCAACAAAAGAAGTATCAAAGAAATTGGCAATTTTACCACAATCACCGACAGCACCCGAAGGATTAACGGTAGAAGGTCTCGTTTGGCATGGACGTTATCCGCATCAGCGTTTGCTTGGAAAGCGAACGGATAAAGACTATGAAATGGTAAACTGGGCACTTGAAGTAACTGGAATGAATCAATTTACAGATCGTACATTAGATGAATTGTCAGGCGGACAGCGTCAGCGCGTTTGGATTGCGATGGCACTTGCGCAAGATACGGAATTATTATTATTAGATGAACCGACTACGTACTTGGATATGGCCCACCAGTTAGAAGTATTAGAGTTATTGAAAAAGTTAAATGAAGAAGAAAATCGAACGGTTGTTATGGTTGTACATGATTTAAATCATGCAGCTAAATATGCGCATCACATTGTTGCGATTAAAGATGGAGATAAAGTAATGGAAGGAGCACCAAATGAGATTTTAAATGATGAGTTGTTTGAAACAGTGTTTGGTGTGAAAGCGCGTGTTGTGTATGATCCAGTTGCGATGACATATATGTGTACACCGTATGCATTACTTTCAGAGAAAAAAGAACAGCAAAAAGAAAGAATTGTTGGATAAAAGAACTGTTGAGAAAAGATTCTCAGCAGTTTTTTTATCGGGAATTTTTATCTCGTTATTTGCGGGCAGTAAGATCTTATTTAACATATTTCCAAAAGAATTCCCCTTTCTCAAGGAAAGAAGTGCACCCCAATTGTTAGACTGTGTCTAACAATTGGGGTGCACTTCTAAGGTGGATAAGGAGGGGTTATTCACGAATGAGAGAGAAGTAAAGAAGATGTGTGAGTAATAAAGTCATTTTATTTTTAGTCTTTTTCTCAAAGATTGTTATTTTTGCAACTTTTAGCGAATATACGTTCGTTTTATGTTATAATTATATGAAATTAATTTTGAAAAGAGGGGTTAATTTGAGTGAGATAAAAAATATAATTAGTCATTTTAATCATTATTCATCTTGGTTAATCACTTTAGAAGAAATCGATGAAACAGTATGGTTTAAACCAACAGCTGAAGGGAAATGGTCTGTAAGTGAGATAATAGCACATATTATGAAGTGGGATAATCATCTATTAACAGAAGTCCTTCCATCTGTACAAAATGAAAAGGGAATGGAGTTTCCTGATTTTTACAAACATAATAAAAAGGCATCAAACTACGCAAAATCAGGCATATCACAATCAAAGCTTCTTGAAGAAGCAAAAGATATAAGGGAACTACTTGTGAAAGAACTTAACGAACTGCCAACCGAAAAGTTAATAAAACCATTAACTGCAAACGGTGTAACTCATTGTCCACATACTGGAACACCTTATTCACTTATATATATTGTTAAGGAATTTACAGACCACGATAACCATCATCAAAGACAAATTATACAATTCCTAAGGGAAAACAGTAATTTATGACATGGATTGAATTGTCGTTGTTATAAATAACGTTTTCGGTTATTGGTTATCTGTAAATGTAAATTTAAAAATATTATACATACTTATGTGAGTTGGCAATACAAAAAGAAGTTATTTTTAAATAGCTTTTTTTGATGACTTGGATTGAATATAAGTAAAATAAGAAAAAATATTGTATTTTTTAAAATTATCATTGCGAAAAATGGGCTCTACTTTTAAAATAAAAAAGGTCGTGTATTTATTATACTAAAAAAACAAATCGGAATAGTTTGAATATTTATATTTTACCTAGTTATGTTTATGTATAGGTAACTATACGACATGCATCATGTTATTACTTCATAAGGAGAGAAGAAATTTGAAAAGTGTAAGATTACCATCGATGATAGAAATCATCATTCTTTTGCTATTATTTTTAGGCGTTGTCTTTTCATTTCAGACAACTTTTAATTTACCGATTCAGCTTGCGTTATTTATTTCATGGTTTCTTGTCATTGCGCTTGGATTAAGACTTGGGTTTCGTTATCAAGAATTACAAGATGCAATTACAAAAGGAATTTCGAATGGACTTGAAGCAATTTTAATATTAGTAGCGGTTGGAGCTCTTATTGGAACTTGGATTGCTGGCGGTGTTGTGCCAACACTAATTTATTATGGTTTAGAATTTATTCACCCAAGTATCTTTCTATTAGCAACATTAATTATTTGTTCGATAACATCTATCGCGACTGGTACTTCTTGGGGGACGGTAGGTACAGCTGGTATTGCTATGATGGCAATTGGAGAAGGACTTGGATTACCACTTCCGCTTGTAGCTGGTGCAGTGCTGTCCGGTGCGTATTTCGGAGATAAATTATCACCATTATCTGATAGCACTGTACTTGCAGCTTCTATGGCGAAAGTAGATGTTATTGCACACGTTCGTGCGATGTTGTATTTAGATATTCCAGCTTATATTATTACAGGTATTATGTTTACAGTTGCGGGCTGGATATATGGCGGGGAGAATGTAGATTTAGAAAAAGTAGATTTTTTAAAGGCATCTTTATTAAAGCAGTTTGATATTCACATTTGGATGCTCGTTCCAGCGGTCGTTGTCATTATCCTTTTAGCGATGAAACGTCCATCTATGCCTACAATTGCAATGGGAGCTCTTCTTGGTGCAATCTGGGCAGCTGTGTTCCAAGGAATGCCTTTTGGAGATGCGATTGGCACAGCTTACAAAGGTTTTTCTATTGATTCCGGTATCGACTTTATTGATAAATTACTAAATCGCGGCGGAATTGAAGGAATGCTCAGTTCTGTTGCTGTTATTATTTTCGGACTCGGTTTTGGTGGTTTACTAGAAAAGCTTGGCGTTTTAAAAGTTATTGTTTCGAAGTTTGAGAAAAAATTAACATCTGCAGGAAATGTAACACTTTCGACGTTAATTGTTGCATTTCTAGCAAACGTATTTGGCTGTGCTATGTATGTATCGTTAATTTTAACACCAAAAATTATGGAAGAAAGCTATGATAAATTAAAATTAGATCGCCGCATTTTAGCGCGTAACTCAGAAGTAGGTGGAACACTCACATCAGGGATGGTTCCATGGTCTGATAACGGTATCTTTATGGCAGGTATCCTAGGCGTATCAACGTTAGCTTATCTACCATTTATGTGGCTGAGCTTTGTATCATTAGTGCTCGCTGTTATTTACGGATATACAGGTAAATTTATTTGGTATGTAGATGGTGCAGAGGAAGCAAAGCAAGTATCATAGTATGGGGAAAATCATCCTTTCGCTAATAGCGTGAGGATGATTTTTTTTATATTTTTAGTGGTAATATTTGTTATTTGCAGTGTTTTCGATAAAATGAAAAGGAAGGCATTTAATTCTAAGGGGATGAAAACATGGAGTATAGAATTGAAAGAGATACATTAGGAGAAATGAAAGTTCCAGCTGATAAATTATGGGCAGCACAAACGCAGCGTAGTAAGGAGAACTTTCCGATTGGAACAGAGAAAATGCCACTTGAAATTGTTCGGGCATTTGCAATTTTAAAGAAAAGTGCAGCGCTTAGTAATCAAAAGTTAGGAAAGCTAGCAGATGAAAAGGCGAGTACAATTGTAGAGGCGGTTGATGAAATTTTATCAGGAAAATGGGATGATCATTTTCCACTTGTTGTTTGGCAGACAGGAAGTGGGACACAGTCAAATATGAATGTAAATGAAGTGATAGCAAATCGCGGAAATCAAATTTTACGAGAAAAAGGGCTAAATCTACATATTCATCCGAACGATGATGTAAACATGTCTCAAAGTTCAAATGATACATTTCCAACAGCACTTCATATTGCATGTTTGATAGCTGTAGAAGAACAAGTATTACCAGCAGTAGCTAAATTAAAAGAAACGTTACAAGAAAAAGTAAACGAGTTCTCTCATATTATTAAAATTGGTCGTACTCATTTGCAAGATGCAACGCCGTTAACGTTAGGACAAGAAGTGAGCGGTTGGCATCGCATGCTTGAAAAGACGGAGCGGATGATAAGAGAAAGCAGTACTTATATGAAAGAGCTCGCAATTGGTGGGACTGCGGTTGGAACGGGGATTAATGCTCATCCCAAATTCGGCGATATGGTTGCAAAAGAAATTAGTAACTTTACAGGAAAACAATTCGTATCAGCTCCAAATAAATTCCATGCGTTAACAAGCCATGATGAAGTTGTTTATACGCACGGGGCGTTAAAAGCGTTAGCAGCTGATGTAATGAAAATTGCAAACGATGTCCGTTGGCTCGCAAGCGGACCGCGCAGTGGCCTTGGGGAGATTACGATTCCAGCAAATGAGCCAGGGAGCTCGATTATGCCAGGAAAAGTAAATCCAACGCAAAGTGAAGCGTTAACGATGGTCACAGCGCAAGTTATGGGAAATGATGCAACGATCGGCTTTGCGGCAAGTCAAGGGAACTTTGAATTAAACGTCTTTAAACCGGTCATTGCTTACAATTTCTTGCAATCCGCTCGATTATTAGCAGACGCGATTGTTTCGTTTCATGATAACTGTGCAGTCGGTATTGAAGCGAATGAAGAAATAACTAGGCGGCACTTAAATAATTCGTTAATGCTTGTAACGGCATTAAATCCGCATATCGGTTATGAAAATGCAGCGAAAATTGCAAAATATGCACATAAAGAGGGATTAACATTAAAAGAAGCAGCACTGCAATCAGGTTTATTAACAGAGGATCAATTTGATGAAATTGTAGATCCGAAGAAAATGATTGAACCGAAAGAATGAAATGATTTTCAAAGATAGGATTCCCAAGTGTTTATTAAGTAATATAAAAACCAGGATATTCTTGATTAAGACAACATCTTTTATATAATATTATAGTTTTTATAAGAGAGGAAATGAGGAGAATAGATACAAGTAGAGATTATGTGCTTGATCTATTCTTTTTTTGTACAGCATATGACCTCATTTACTACAACATAGAAGAACCGATGTTGCAGTAAAACCCTCAATAAGCTGTGTACAAAAAAATGAAGACCGCGCGGTCTTCATTTTAGTCGACATAGTTCCCGTTACTGGAAGTCGATTTATAAAAAATGTTCCAAGTATTTTCAATTTCTTTTTAAAAGATATCTTTCACGGGGACCGTAATCTTGCTCAGTTTGAAAATATGCAAGTTTGTCTGGAACACATGAAATGATAGAAGACAAACCATAGAAAGCTATTTTTTCTACTGCAATGTGTAAAGGTAAGTGCCTACCGTCTACATCTTCGTTTAAGGACATAACATAACAGCTATCCTGAGCACCATAATTTTTTAATAGTTGTAGGAGTTCGTCGGCGTTAGCTATACGTTGTGTGATGCTTACGATGTATTTTTCATTCAAGACAATGTTGTAGTTATGATTTAAACGCCATAAGGCATCTTTTCTTTTTTTAGGAGAAAATAATTCAAATAGAACCCTGTCACATAATCTCTTAGAAAAAAAATTTTGACAAATGTTTCTTCATATTCTTTGTCCATATATAGCCCTCCGAGTAAATGATTTCTTTAAGGTTGTATTCCATACTAATCAGAGGTAACCTTTTCTGTATATCATATTCATGTATGGTTAACATAACCTCTCTTAGCAGGAGTGCAATTATTTGTAGAAATATAGATTTTGCTAAACGATAACTTTTTATTAGGCCACTTGATAATAAAATATGAAGTTATCAAAGCTATTCCATTAAACCAACTATATCAAGAAAAATCATAGTAGTTATCATTGCGATAACTGCTATAAGAAATTTAAATCTGAATTTAATCTTAATACCTAGCTTATCTGGAATAAAATATATTCCCAAACCTATACTAATACGTCCTATTAATAAATATAATTGATATAAAAATTCGTTATTTATTTTTGCCTTAATATATACTTTACTGTAATCGAACAATAGGAAATATATTAAAATTATAATTAAGTAGAGAATAAATAATTTCACATAGTTTCTCATTTTAGTTTTTCTCAAAATACCCCATACTCCTTTTAGATGTTCAATCAACTTATAAAATTTCTTTTATTAAATATCAATCTGATGTGAAATTCACATAATCACTGTTAGCGGAAGTCATGATTCATTAAGCAATAGTTCTAATGTTTCTGTAATTTCCTCTTCTAATTGATTTACACTACTTATATACAGATGTCCTGTACCACTATTGTGGGAGAAGCCTTGATAATAATACCAAAGCTCAATAGTACATCTATAAAAACCCTCATCTAGTTTGGGTTCACCCTCGTAGTCAATTGCTATTAAAGATCGATATTCAGCTTCTAAGCATTGACTTGAAGTAAGTTGATTTGATTCATCACCATCTATGTCACGAGCAGTCCATAATTGAAGGTTTCTCTTTCCCTTTTTTTCAAAGGGGTCTTTGTATATTGCTTGGTATTTAATACAAAGTTCCTCAGCTGTTGTCTCCAAATGCATAATCTTCTTCTTTAGCTCTTCATTTATCTCAGATTTTGATATAATCGGGCCAAAGTCTAGATTTTGATCCATTTTTTCTCCCTTTATCCATGCCCAAAATTGTTTAAACATGTGATGCCCCCTTATTATCAGGACGTTCTCTATCATAATACATTCGTGTAAGTAGGAAAGAATTCCTCTTGTATATTCTATACATGTGGGTTTTACATAACGTAACATTATCGACAGTGATGTTTGCGTCGCAGCCCTTGTGGGGCAAGGATCTGCCGTTCTCCCAATGGCTTAACTGTATGCAGGATTTCATACTACCGCGCCACGACTGTGTTTGGTGGTAGTACCTGTTTCCGTTGTTTGCATAAAATCTTGCATATATAATTTGCAGTTTGCTGTGTAGATTCCTAAGTAAAAAGCCCAAGAGGGGCCTTCTCCTGTGCTGTTTTTTTAAATGTTATACATCAATACTCGTGCGTACCTTGCTAAATAAGTTGGTTAATGCTGTAAGGCTTATTACTTTTATTCATTACTTAGGCTTACAGTATAAGGATCCTATTTTTTTAGTCTATAAAGGAATCGTGTATAAATACAAAGTGAAAAAACGACACAAAAACCTCTTCCTTTTGAGGTGAGCGAGAGTATATGGCCATGCATAGATGCGGTCAGTGCCTATTTCTGCCACATGCCAGGCTTAAAACAAAAGGAGCAAGTGAGTGCAGGCTATGTTTTGTTCTTTATACAAGTGACTTATATATTGAAAAAGTAAAATGGATTTATATTTAAAAATATCTTTTTTTTGTCAAAAAATACAAAATTACTTCACAAATTCCACACAATTGTTTGTTATCCTTCATGTAGGTCGACTGATATTTGAGGAGATTGCTATATGAAAATAACTCGAGTCTTTTTTCTCTTTTGTATCATTTTTTTAAGTTGTTCATTCCATACTTATGCACAGGATACGTTGCAATCTCAAATTGACGCTGCTCCTGAATATGGAATCGTGAAAATACCGAGTGGTAATTATGATGAAGCAATCGTTCTTTCAAAGCCTATTACTTTGGAAGGGACGGGAGAAGTTATTGTTCGCTCTTGTCGTAAAGAACCCGTTATTACGGTAAAAGGACAATCTGTCACCTTGAAGCATATAAAGGTAGAACAATGCAGTAGTAGGGCAGACACGGAAGCTATTCATGTTACTGGTAAGAATCATCGGTTGAAAAATCTTCAAATCTACACAAAGCAGTTCGGGATTAAATTAAATAGGGCAAGTGATACGGTAGTAGAAGGTAGTTTGATTAAAGGGAATTCTAAAGGAAATGGAATTGACTTATGGGAATCAAATAACAATATGATTCAAGGGGTCGAGATTGATAAAGTAAGAGATGGCATTTATATAGAAAATAGTCATTTTAATCGAATAACTCGTAATGCTATCGGAAATTCTCGTTATGGCATACATATTATGTTTTCAAATCAAATAACCGTACAGAATAACAAGTCTCACAACAATATTACAGGTGCAATGGTGATGGGAACAAAAGAAACAAAAATTGAAAGGAACGAGTTAACTTTCAATAATCGTAATGTTAATGCACAGGGTTTATTGCTGTATGATGCAGAGAACACGGAAACGATTGGAAATCGAATTTCTAATAATCGTGTAGGGATGTATGTGGAAAATGCGAATAACAACCAGATTTCAGATAATGAAGTAACTGAGAATTTTATTGGCATGCAATTTAAAAATGCGAATGAAAATCATGTGTCTGACAATGTCTTTGTTGGAAATGTAAATGAATCTCAAGCGATAAACAGCAATGAAAACGAAATTATACATAATTATTGGGACGCATCATTGAAACTGGATACAAAGGGAAATGGTATGAGCAGCATTCCGCATAGAGCAGATCCATTTTTTCTAACATTAACAAATGAAGTCCCAGAATATCAACTGTTTTTCCAAGCGCCTGGTATGATTGTACTCCAAACATTGTTGAAAAGTCCTGAAAGTCGAGTTTTAACTGATTATGAACCTATGATGACAACTAGAGGAAAAAAGGAAGAAAATAATTTCTCATTTAAGATGCAAATTGGAATGATCATTGTAAGTATGTTAGCAATAAGTATCACTTTATTTAAAATTGGGAGGAAAAGAAGATGAAATTGAAAGGTTTATTGATTACAATAGTTGCAGCTCTTTTATTGACAGTAGTTGGCTGCGGGAAAAAGGAAGTTAAGCCAGTAGCAATTGACGAGAAAAATGATAAATGTGCCAATTGTAATATGCTTGTGACGAATGATCAATTCGGAACAGAAGTAATTCTTGAAAACGGTAAATCATTAAAATTTGATGACCTTGGTTGTATGTACAAATGGATGAATAAAAATAAGAATGAAAAGTTGCAAGCAAAATTTGTACGCGATTACAATTCAAAAGAGTGGGTTGAAGTAGACAAAGCGACTTATGTTTATGACAAAGATATTAAAACACCGATGGCTTATAATGTAATTTCATTCAAAGATAAAAAAGATGCAGACAGCTTTGTCTCTAAAAATAAGGGTGAAGTGTTAACTGCAAAAGAGTTGGAAAAGCATGAATGGACAAAGAACATGGATATGATGATGAAAATAAAAGAAGAGAATGCAAAGAAAAAGGATATGAATCATTCTCATTAATAAAAAAAGGATAACCGTTCTGGTTGTCCTTTTTTACGGAAAGAGGGATTTTATGTGGCACATTTGGCAATCTGAGTGGCGGATCACGATAAGACAACGTTCATCTTATACATTTGTCATTCTTTGGACGAGTGTTATGTCGTTACTATTTTTACTAGGGCGAAATTCACCTACTATAACTGGATACACAAATATGACAGGTACAATGGCGAATTTAGTGTTGTATATTATACCGCTATTTATGCTTATTATCATTTCTTTTTCTATCGCAAATGAAATGGAAAACGGACAGTGGCGGTTATTAAGTACGTATCCTATTTCTAGTGTTGCATACGTAATGGGAAAAGCATTCGGACAATTTACAGCGCAGCTTATTATTTTTACGCTAAGTTATGGTATAAGTCTTCTAATCGGTCTTGTTAGTGGAAGTGCGCTATCTATGAAATGGATACTGGCCCTTTATGTATTCTCAATCGTATTAATGCTTTTCTTTCTAATAATTGGTGTTGTGATCGGTTCTTTTGTCGTAACAAGATGGCAGGCACTAACTATATCTGTTGGGGTTTGGTTTTTCTTCATTATGATTTGGCCTACTGCGCTTATCGCTGTTCTTAACTTTGTTCCGTATCCGATGATTGCTGTGCTTCTAAAAGTAGCTTTATTTCTTAATCCCGCTGAATTGCTTCGTATCGTATTCGTTGTTCAATTAGGTGGTGGTGCAATATTTGGACAAGCATATGATTCTCTCGTTACCTTTTTACAATCTGAGGCGGCGTGGAGCGTTCTCATTTTATATACAGTAATATATATGACATTTGGTTTTGCTCTATCTGCATGGAAGCTAGAAAGGAGAAAGATGCAATGACACTTTTACAAGTTACAGAGGTTTCAAAAGAATATAAGACAAAACAAGCACTCTCTCACTTTTCACTTCAAGTAGAAGCAGGAACGTGTATCGTACTATGCGGCGGGAACGGTGCAGGAAAAAGTACACTTCTTCATATATTGGCAGGTATTTCAAGACCGACAGATGGAACGATTGTATTGAATGGTATTGCTCTTCATGAAAATAGGACTGCATACGTGTCACAAATTGGATATATGCCAGATGACTTCCATGCGCAGGAAATGATGACTGTGCATGAATTTCTTACCTTTTATGGTGTATTACGAAAGGTAAGAGGGCAACAAATACAAGAAATTTTAGAAAAGATCGGTTTAATTGAAAAGAGGAATGAACTTGTAAAACATTTATCAAAGGGAATGCGGCAACGATTAGTATTTGGACAAGCATTGTTAGGGGAGCCAAAACTATTATTATTAGATGAACCGACAAATGGTTTAGATCCATATTGGGTCAATGCATTTGTTGAGGTTTTACAGGACATTAAGAAGATGGGGACAATTGTTATTTTTTCTACACATATGATGGACGTGGCAGCGGAAATAGGAGATTGTATTTTGTTTATGAAAGATGGGATCGTGACAAATCGTATTGAACATAAGGGGAGTAAAGAAGAAAAAACACTACACTTGATGCAATTGCACCGGCAGGGATGGAACCAAAACGATTTCATATAACATAAAAAGTGGGAAATTGATAAAATAAGGACATGAGAAGTGAGGTGAAAATAGTGAAATATGTTATTTCTACTTTAACCGTCCTTATTACATTCATTGTGTTACAGTGCTTATCAGGTTATATATTATCAGAGTTGTTTTTGGTTGATAACTCGGAATGGACAAGCGTTGCAGTGTTCACTCTAGAAAATTCTAATCAATCATTTTATTTAGACTATCTTCAATTACTCTTCGTCTTCTTATCTACAATAGTTGGTTTCATTTTCCTTAAGTTAATCGAGAAAAAAGAAAAGTTTAATAGCGCAAATGAGAAATAGGACTAGCTTGGTAGCTAGTCCTATTTTGTTTATCTCGCTATTGATGATTAGTAATTTTCCGTTGATATAATTTTTGCTCTATTGGAGATATATGAACTTTTCTTCTAGAATTCACAAAACACAAACGATATTTGGATTTGTTTGAAAATAGGTGAACGATATGTTGAAATGTTTAATTTTATTATGATATTATAAATAAAAATAAACTAAATCATAATTTGTTTGTTTTTAAAATAAACTTTTTAGGGGATTGTTTAGTATGAATGATATTTCAGAATGGTTTTGGGATGCTACGATTGAGGAATTGAAAAAAGGATATGTTTTTGAGAAGGACACTGAAGAATATGTTTGTTTAGCTTGTGGAGAAAAATTTATGAAAGGTATTATTTATCAAGAGCAGAATATTTTTTATGAAGCAGAGAAGTTTACACAAATTCATATCGCAAATGAACATATTTCTATGTTTGATTATTTATTAGGGTTAGATAAAAAGTTAACAGGTTTAACAGATTTGCAGAAGAAGATGGTCCAGTTCTTCCATATGGGTTTAAACGATAAAGAGATTGTACAGGAAATGGACGGCGGAAGTACTTCAACGATTCGGAATCATCGTTTTACATTAAGGGAGAAGATGAAACAAGCAAAAGTGTTTCTAGCGCTTATGGAGCTCTCAGAAGAAAAAGCGACGACTCAACCTAAATTTCTCCCGATTCATCGTACAGCAACGATGGTTGATCAGCGGTATAACATTACCGAAGAGGAAAATGAAGAAGTAATAAAATTGCATTTTACAGAAGGATTAGACGGACCGCTTTCTAAATTTCCGAAGAAACAAAAGCGAAAGCTCATTATTTTGAGACATGTAGTGAAAAAGTTTGATAGCAATCAAAAGTATACAGAAAAAGAAGTGAATGAGATTTTAGAACATGTATATCCTGATTATGTCACGTTAAGAAGGTATTTAATTGAATATGGTTTCCTCGACAGAACATCAGATGGAAGTCAGTATTGGGTGAAATTATAGAAAAAAATGCAGATAAATACAAATTTGAAAATTGATATTAAAACCCTCTTTCTTTTTAGATGGGCGAGAGCATTTGGCTGTGCATAGAAGCGGTCAGGGCCTTTTTCTACCACATACTAGGTTAAAACAAAAGGAGCAAGCAAGTAGTTTTCATGTTGAATTAGCCATAGCAGTGACTTAGATGGCAAAAAGATATATATAGATAAAATGAAAGGAGAAAGGAAATTGGATAGAAAAAAAGAATTAAAACAACTGTATAAAGAAACCGAAATTGAAGGGGGTATGTATTGCATTCGAAATACAAAGAACGAAAAAGTGTATGTAGAGAGTACAAGAAATTTCAAAACGATGAGTGGAAGGCGTCTTTTACTTAATATGGGTTCTCATACGAATAAGGCATTGCAAGATGATTGGAAGGAATACGGGACAGATGCTTTTGAGTTTGAAATATTAGAAGTGTTGAAAAAGAAAGATACGGGATATTTTAATGAAAAAGAAGAATTGAAAAAATTAGAAGAGAAGTGGTTAGAGAAATTGCAGCCATACGGAGAGCGAGGATATAATCGCGACATTTCTCGATAAAAGGAGTTATGAAACTTGAAAATAACTGAAGAAGGAACAGAAAGTAAACCAATATGGCGTTCTATGGCTATGTTTCTTATTCCTTTACTGCTAAGTAATGTATTGCAGTCACTTGGACAATTGTTTGGTATGGTAGTGGTAGGGCGTTGGCTTGGTATGAATGAACTAGCTGCTATTTCGGCTTTCTTTCCGTTATTTTTCCTACTCATTTCATTTGTCATTGGGATTGGGTCTGGTAGCTCGATTTTAATTGGTCAGGCTTTTGGGGCTCGTAATGAAGATCGCTTAAAGGCCATTGTCGGTACAACGTTGACATTTACGTTCGTACTTGGAGCGATTTTAGCGGTAATGGGTAGTATGTTTGCGATGGATATTATGCAACTTGTTGGTACGCCGGAAAATATTATTGATATAAGTGTTCATTATGCTCGAATTTTATTTATTTCCATGCCAGTGCTATTTTTATATTTTGCATATACAACATTTATGCGTGGGGCAGGAGACTCTAAAACACCGTTTTATTTTTTAATTGTTAGTACAGGACTAAATATGGCATTATTACCTATTCTTATATTTGGTTGGTTCGGCCTGCCGAAACTCGGTGTGTACGGCGCAGCATATGCTTCTGTTATATCAACAATTGTTACATTTATTATTCTGTTAGTTTATTTAAGAAAAACGAAACATCCATTGCAATTTGATGCAACAGTTCGAAAGTATCTTCGCATGGATTGGGAGTTATTAAAATTATTATTACGTCTTGGCATTCCAGCAAGTATTAATATGATACTTGTTTCATTATCAGAGATTGCTGTTATTTCCTTTGTAAACCGTTTTGGTTCAGATGCAACGGCAGCATACGGAGTAGTGAATCAAGTGGCAAGTTATGTACAGATGCCAGCAGTAAGTCTTGGGATTACCGTTTCCATATTTGCAGCGCAGTCTATTGGAGCAAATCAATTTGATCGTCTGCAAAAAGTAATCCGAGCGGGACTTGTTATGAACTATGTAATTGGAGGAATATTAATCGCTTTTATTTATTTGTTCTCAAAACAAATTTTAGCGCTCTTTTTAACGAGTCAGAATACGATAGATATTGCACATAGTCTCATTATGATTACGCTATGGAGTTACTTAATTTTTGGTCATGCGCAAATATATGGGGCAACGATGAGAGCGAGCGGCACTGTATTGTGGCCAACTATTTTTGCGGTTATAGCGATTTGGCTTGTAGAAGTTCCAGTAGCCTATTTCCTATCGTATCATACGAGCCTTGGAATAAAAGGAATATGGGTAGGATATCCAGCTGCGTTTATTGTGAGTTTGCTTCTGCAATACGGATATTACAGGTTGTCGTGGAAGAAGAAGCGAATTACGCGTCTTATAAGCTAGAATTAATTAGGTGAATAAGGACGCCCCTTCAGATAAGCGAGCTGAAGGGGGTTTTTATCGTTCTAGATAAAGCATAAATGTTACAAATTAATACTTAAAAACTATTACATGTTATTATAGAAAAGACAGAATATTCTTTAATGTGGAGGGGTTAATTTGCTAGGTGAATTAGAATTAGTCATTGATGCGAAGGCAACTCTTGGAGAAGGGCCTTGCTGGGATAGTCAAAAGCAGCTATTGTATTGGGTCGATATATTGGAGAAGAAGGTTCATATCTATAATCCTATTACAAATGAAGATAAGGAAATCAGTCTTGGACAGATGATAGGATCAGTGGCTCCGAGTGAATCTGGTGAAATGATTCTTGCTCTAGAAAATGGATTTCATTTTTTAAATACAGATACAGAAAAACTGCGGGCTATTTGTGACCCCGAAAGCCATTTGCCAGAAAATCGTTTTAACGATGGGAAATGTGATCCAGCAGGTCGTTTTTGGGCGGGTACTACAGAAGGTGTTGGTATTGATGGAAAGGGAGCTCTTTACTGTTTAGATACCGATTTAATTGTAACAAAGAAAGTAGAACATGTAAGTACATCTAATGGCTTAGCGTGGTCACCAGATTATAAGTATATGTATTTCATAGATACGCCGACAAGAAAAGTAGTTCGTTTTGATTATGATATTTGCACAGGAAATATTGAAAATCCAAAAGATGTTGTTGTCATACAAAAAGAAGAAGGACTTCCTGATGGAATGACAATTGATGAGGAAGGAATGTTGTGGATTGCTCATTGGGGCGGTTCTAAAATAACAAGATGGAATCCGATGAATGGAGAGCAGTTGCTAAGTATTCCTATCCCAGCATTATATGTAACCTCTTGCACATTTGGTGGAAGGGATTTAAACGAGTTATACATTACGACAGCTAAAATGCATACTACTGATGGAAGCGCTGGTGGAGTATTTCGAATCAAAACGAATGTAACAGGGTGTCCTACATATCGATTTAAACCCTATAGATAAGCTATAGGGTTCTGGCCATGAAATTCGAACATGCTTATTCATGTCAAACTTGCATTGCTTTTGCTAACGCCGCCACTTTATTAATTGTATTCCAGTTACGTGTTGTTGCTGTATTGCCAAGACTTTGCATGTTTTTGGCCAACTTGGAATCTAAGATGTTTTGACGAAACAAGTAGTAAATTACACGTCCGTCTATATGGTATTCATCGTTATTACGTTCACTGTCTGCCAATCGATCGACTATCTTCTGCTGCGGCGCTTCTGTCAATATTGAAACATAAATGCTTTCTCCTTCAGCTAAAGAGACATCTGCATATGGGCAATTTGCAATGATCCGCTCTAGTTCCTCGGCTGTTCTTAAAATAACGGTGATTGAAATGCCAAAATTTGTTCTAATCGCATTCTCGATTCGAAGGCGAAGCGGCGCTGGGCTCTCCTCCGATTTGAAAAGGACATTGCCAGTTTGGATATACGTTTGCACCTGGTTAAGACCCATCTTTTCCAGGGTATGTCTCAATTCAACCATCTTAATTTTGTTATGTCCACTTACATTAATACCTCGTAACAGCGCGATATAAATAACCATCGATTCACCTTCAGTCATGTATTGTTTTGGGCTCCATTTAACAAATTCGTTTATATAGGGAAGGAGTCCTTTTTTGTACAGAAAATAGTAATTTTATATTCCAATATTTTTTGTTATATGCCGTTAGGTTACGCTACGTTTAAAGTGCGAGAAATCAATCAAAATTATGTTAAACTAAGAATAACAATTGTAAAAACTTGTATATTTTACAATTGCTGTCTAGGTAACGATGGATAAATCAGTTATAACATTTATATACAGAAAGGAGCATTCAGATTGACCCTTAAAAAGGAAACAAAGTTCAACTCATCGTTGCCCTCGAATGGAACTAGTGAAAAGTGGCTATCAAAAGTTACACATCTACCTAGTTCATATATTGTTTTTGTTTCTAGTATACTAATTTCCCGGCTCGGTGACGCCCTTTATACGTTTGCGCTTCCTTGGATTGCTTATGAGTTAACTGGTTCCGTGGTAGTAATGAGTACACTTTTTGCTACTAGTGTATTACCTATTGTTTTATTCGGACCAATAGTAGGCGTGATGGTAGATCGCTGGAATCGAAGGAAGTTGATGTGGACAGCTGATTTAGGATGTATGGTCTTGGTAGGACTAGTTCCTATTTTAAATTTTCTAGATGTACTCCAGATTTGGCATCTATACGTTATTTCTTTTATGTTAGCTGTCTTATCTATGTTATTTGATGTAGCTACTGTTACAGCAATTCCGTATATTGCAGGTCAAAAGTTAACGAAAGCGAATTCGGCATACCAAATGGTTAATCAAATTGCTAGTTTAGCAGGTCCAACATTGGCAGGAATAACAATCGCTATAATAGGAGGATTTAACGCGCTTTGGTTAAATGTTTTCTCCTTTGCCGCTACTTTAATTGCAGTATTACTCTTACCTAAATTAGTGGGAAATAAAGTCATCGTTAGAGAAGGGAATGTATTAAAAGGCATAGGGAGAGATCTGAAAGAGGGACTGAAATGGCTGACGAATAATCGGCTTAACCTTGCTTTATCTCTCCAAGCTATGGTTGGCAACTTTGGGGCTAGTGCTGTACTGGGCGTATTCATGTATTACTTACTTTCAACTTTACATTTATCTGCTGAACAAAGCGGTCTTAATTATACCTTAATTGGAGTTGGGGGACTTATAGGAAGTATTATTGCAGTACCACTCGAAAGGTACTTTCGGCGTGGGATTCTTATCCCTGTTCTTTTAGGTATAGGTGCTATTGGACTAACGTATGCAATATGGAGCAAATATTGGCTAGCACCTGGTATCGCCCTTGGTGTGGCAATGGTCTGTAACATAGCTTGGAACACAATCGTAGCATCAGTCCGGCAAGAAACAGTGCCTACCGATATGCAAGGAAGGGTTCTTGGCTTCTCGCGAGTACTTACTCGTCTAGCAATGCCGTTAGGTGCTTTAGTTGGTGGGATTATTTCTGGCTATAATCCAGTTGCAGTATTTGCATTGGCGTCAGTTGCAAAGATAATGGAAGTTATTATTGCGCTTATTAGTCCTATTCGAAAGCTATGAGGAAAAGATATATAGACGATATAAAATCCCCTTTCTTTTCAGGAGGGTGAGAGCATCTGGCCGCGCATCGAAACGGTCATGTCATGTTGTATTCAACTTAGCCTCAACTTATAGCTCGGAAAATGAAAATGAATATAGATTGTTTTCTTATATAGGTTATATATGAAAGGAAGTTATTAAAAGTAAGCGAATTTATGGAGGGGAATACAATGGCAGCATTTTTCATCATTTTAAGTGCAAGCATACTTGTGTTTATCAGCCTCATTCATATGTATTGGGCATGTGGCGGATCTTGGGGCAGTAAGGTTGTTCTTCCGATGAAAAAAGACAGCGACGAATCTGTTTTTGTTCCTCGGAAAATAGGAACTTTTGCAGTGGCACTTGCCATTCTATGTTTCGCTATGATTCTATTAGCTCAAAGTAGATATTTGTCTTTTTGGGATTCAAGTCGTTACACGAGATGGGGATGTATCATTCTTGCAGGCATTTTCTTATTACGTGCAATTGGTGACATGAAGTATGTTGGATTCTTTAAGAAAGTAAAAGGAACAAAATTTTCGGTATATGATACGTGGTTATACAGTCCGCTTTGTTTGTATATCGCATTTATTTTTGTAGTAGCGGTTTATTGTTATTGATATGTAGAAGGAAAACTTTCATGAAGGGAGTTTTTCTTTTTTTGTATTTTCTCTCTTTACAATAAGAGTTTGGAAGCGTATATTAACATACAAATGGAAAATTTTACAGCCGAATATCGCTTAATCCAATAGGAGCGGGGGAACCAATTTTGTGCTTTGTCACTCGGGGTGAATCCTTTTTAGGTAGGGCTACTCTCAAGGTCCGAATCCGACAGCTAACCTCGTCAGCGTTTTGAGAGGGGGGACTTGTGTGTAAAAAACACTAGGTGCGGCCTAGTGTTTTCTTTTATTCTCTTTATGGTAAAAATTTACAATTAAACTTATTTCTATATGTAATGGAGAAAAATATAGAGATAACAGAGGAGAGGAAAAGAGTGAGCTGGCTTACAAGTCTAATTGTAATTTGTCTATTTGTAGTTGTTGCGAAACCAATGGGAGATTATATATACAACGTTTTTCAGCAAAAGGGACCATTTCAAAAGATATTTGGCCCGCTAGAAAAATTTTTATTTAAAATCGCGGACATTAAGGGCTATAGTCAAAGCTGGAAGCGCTATTTGTTTTGTTTAATTATAACGAATCTATTTTTTATACTTGTTGTGTATTCTATATTTCGATTACAGGGGATGTTACCGTTAAATCCAAATCATTTTCCGGGAATGGAGCCGACGTTAGCTTTTCATACGGCCATCACGTTTATGACAAATGCGAATCTACAACATTATGGTGGTGAAAGTAATTTATCTAATTTCTCTCAAATGGTTGGGGTAACATTTATGATGTTTGCAGCACCTGCAACTTCAATGGCAATTGGGATTACGTTTATTCGTGTGCTAGCAGGTAAAAGAATAGGGAATTTCTTTGTTGATTTTGTTCAATCTATTATAAGAGTATTGTTACCAATTTCATTTGTAGCGTCGCTCATTTTTCTAGCGCTAGGAACACCGCAGACGTTAGATTCTACAATTATCGCAAAAACGTTAGAAGGGACCGAGCAAGTAATTCCTCGGGGGCCAGTAGCGTCTTTACTAGCTATTAAAGAACTTGGAGATAATGGTGGCGGTTTTTTTGGAACGGTTTCCGCACATCCTTTTGAAAACCCAAATATGATTAGTAACGTGCTGCAAATGATGCTGCAAATGTTAATTCCGATGGCATTCCCATTTGTTTACGGCCGAATGATTGGAAATCGGAAGCAAGGAAGACTGTTTTTTGTATCGATGTTCATTTTGTTTATCGTTGGATTTCAGGCGCTTTCCATATCTGAGTTGAAAGGAAATCCGCCGTTAAATCAACTTGGAATAGAGCATTCACAAGGAAATATGGAAGGGAAAGAAATGCGCCTTGGCGTTATATCTTCTGCTTTATACGCAACGGTTACAAGCGCTTCGGGGACAGGGGGCGTGAATACTACACATGATACGTTAACACCAATTGGAGGAATGGTTCCGCTTGTAAATATGCTTCTCGGAACTGTATTTGGCGGAATTGGAGTCGGATTTATGAACGTGATCATGTATGCGATGATTGCAGTATTTTTGGCAGGATTAATGGTAGGCCGTTCGCCGGAGTTCCTGAATAAAAAATTAGAAGGTAAAGAAATGAAATTAATCGCCATTACAATTGTATCTCAGCCATTACTTATTCTTGGCGCTGCAGCAATTGCCTTTTCAACACATTTCGGAACAGATGCAATTTCGAATGCCGGTTTTCACGGTCTAACGCAAGTCATATATGAATATACATCGTCTGCTATGAATAATGGATCTGGATTTGAAGGATTAAATGATAATACACCGTTTTGGAATATTTCAACTGGCCTCGTGATGTATATTGGCCGTTATTTTAGTATCATTACGATGCTTGCTGTTGCAGTTGGCTTGAAAAAGAAAAAAATTGTACCTGAAACGATTGGTACGCTCCAAACTGACAATCGTTTATTTGGCGGGATTTTACTTGGTACGATATTTATAGTAGGCGCTTTAACATTTTTACCAGTACTTGTCCTTGGTCCAATTGCTGAATTTTTAACAATATTATAAAATTATAAAAACGAGGGGTGTATTAGTCTCTCGTTTTTATAATGAATTCTTTGTGGTTTCTAATGGCATTCATTATAGTATAGATATATGCTTTTATTGAAGGATTTTATTATAGATTGAAAAGTTTACTTTACATAAAAAAGGATGTGCAAATGTAATGTCATTACAATCAAAATATATAGCGGGAATTTCACTTGGAGTAATGGGAGTGGGATTTGCCGCAACACTTCCGATTCAAGGAACGGTAGTAGGCGGAATTATTCAAGGTGGATTTGAAGCTGGTTTAGTAGGTGGACTTGCCGATTGGTTTGCAGTTACGGCGCTTTTTCGCTATCCGATGGGAATCCCAATTCCGCATACAGCACTATTACCAAAAAATCGAAAACGAATTACAAAAGGACTTGTTACTACACTGGAAAATGATTGGCTGACGAAAGAAAGTATAACAAATAAAGTGAAAGAGCTGCAATTAGCACAAATCGTATTGCAGATTGCAGAAAGAGAGTTGCAATCTGATAGCGTGAAAAAAAGCATTGTGATAATTGCTGAAAAAGCGATTCTTCAAATAAATATTGAAAAATTAGCGACTGTAATTGAAAAAGAATTAAAAACGTATTTGCATACGATTCATACAGGAAATATACTACAAGTCCTTATTGATCAATTAGTTGCAGAAGAGTACGATGAAAAAACATTTGACTATATGTTAGGAAAGGCAAAAGAGTGGACAGCTCAAGATGAAGCCCGTTATCAACTCGGAAGCTTAGGCATGAAAGCGATGGAGAATATAAAAGTAGATGGATTTTTGCAGTTTACGCTTAAATCTTTTATGAATATTGTAGATGAAGAAAAAATCGGAAGCATTTTGCAGAAGTTTTTGATTAGTAATATTAGTAGTTTACAAAATCCTGATAATAGTACAAGACAACAGATCATAATGAAGATTCGCCAAGAACTTATTCACGTTAAGGAAAATGAAGCGGTATTACAGGAATTAGAGAATTGGAAAGAAAGTTTGATTGCAAATTGGAATGCGAATGAAAAAATAACAGAATTGTTGGGACAAGCACAGGAAAGAGCAGTTGCTTTTATAAAAAAAGAGGAGTTTACAGATAAATATCTTCTTTCATTTTTAAGGGCGCAAATGAATAAAGTAAAAGAAGATCCCGAAACGATTCAAAAAATGGAAGTCTGGTTGCAAAGGCAAATTGTAACCCTTGTCGAAAACAATCATTCTAAAATTGGAAAGCTTGTACAAGAAAACTTGGATAAGCTAGATGATCAGACGCTAATTGAAATGATTGAAAATAATGTAGGGAAAGATTTGCAGTGGATTCGTGTAAATGGTGCTGTTTGTGGCTTTATGATTGGGTTAGTTTTGGAAGGTTTAAAAGCGGTTATATAGAAAAAACACCTCCAATTTGTCGTTTGCATTTACATACGACAGTGGGGGTGCTTTATCCTTGTCTCACTTTACTGGGTCATTACAATATGAATGTGGAAAGGTTTTTTAGCTTCTTATTTTTCAAGAACACTTATGTCTATATTATAAGTTTTTTGAATGTTTAGCTGGTGTGTACCATTTCCCGTTTTTATGGTGTTTTTATACCATTGTTCTTGCTGATTTGAATCGGGATTCCCCTCTGAAGTATTATTTTCTTTTTTCGCTAGTTCTTCTACATGTTCCCAAGGTGTACTACCATGAGAATCCTTTTGATTGGTTACAGCTGATAGTGTCATATCACTATCTTTTACAAGATGAACAGATACACTTGAACTTTCTTGTACAGACCAATTATTTTGTAATTGACCTGGGTAAAGAGAGAGTCCTCTTTCAGAACCGCGAATTTCCACGTTTTTATTTTGCGGGAGGACAAGTGTTGCTGTCATTCGTAATTGTGATGCGAAGAATTTATGGTGAACGGGTAATGGTTTTAATGTCACATACATCGTTTCGCCGACTGTTTGAATCGCAATAAAATCGTCCTGCTTTAGTTTGTCTTTTTCATTTTCTTTCATAGTCATTTCATATGTTCCTAATAAATGGACTTTATTGCTATTGCTTCCTTCTATTGTAAGAGGAGCATTACTCGTATTAACTACAATTTTTTTAATAGAGTCAGGTATGTCATACTGTACTTCTGGGATGTTATTCGTTTGTTCAGTTGTATGAATAGAATGACGAATCTCTTCTAGTAATCCAGTGGATAATAAGAAATAGAAGGCAATACCAATTGTCCCTAAGATACCGATAAAGAAAATACTAAAAATATCATATTTAATGATAGGTTGCTCTTTTTTAGAGAATATAACATATAGTAAAATTTCGATGCCGAGTACAATGAAAAGAATAGGCCACCATGCTGTAATGTTATCGAATACTTGTATGCCTTTTATAATTGAAAATAATAAGAAACAACCTAATGTAATAGTTGAAATCCCCATAGATATCGTTCCTACACGCCATGTTCTCATTCTTTCGCACCACCTTTTTCTTCTTTATTTCCTAGTAATAGTTTAAAGCCACCACCAATTAAAAGGAGGGCAACGATAGATGTTTGGAAATAGCGATAATACAATTCATTAATATGAATGTTAAATATAGTAGCGAAATAATCGTTTAAAATAGGAAGGAGTGTTTGATCTAATAAATAGTAGCCTCCTAACCCGATAAGTCCGATGCCGAGCCATTTTTGATGATTAATAAAATAATCAATAATAGGTGTGTCTTGTAAGTCTTCTTTTCCGTATTTTGCAGTTTGCTGTAATGTATCAAAAAAGCTATAAAACCAAATAATAGGTACTAAAAATAAGAAGGCTGATAATCTTAATAAGTCGAGCAAATAAATAGCAAGTAAAAAAGCTGCCATTAACTGAAGACCGCGGCGCTGTAAGCCTAAGTACATATGGCCTGCTCCAGGGAACATAGCTAAAATAGAAGCAAATGTTTTGCTTTTCTTTCCTTGTTCTCGGTGCTCTTCAAATTCTTCGAAAATAGTACGATCGACTAATATTTCGCCATGTTCTTTTTTCTGCAGATGCTGGACGGCATCGAAGAAATTATAAATCCATAGAACAGGTAACGTAGCAAGAAAGATAAGAAAGCTTTCACGAGATGTTAATAGTGTAACGAATATAATCATGCTACCTAGCCCTGTAAAAGCGACTAAAAATGTAAGCCCGCGCTGCATAAGTCCTAATTGGAAATGCCCAAGTCCAGGGATGATGGATAAGAGAATGATATAAAATCGTTCACTTTCACGTGCTGATTCTTGCGTTCGATCTTTCTCTCTTTTCCATGACTGATTCACTATAGAAATAATTAAGTCTAGTAGGTTTATTCCCCATACAAGTGCTAATAAAAATACGATAAGGAAAATGAAATCGCTATACCCAAAGTTAATAATAAATCCTACCGCAGCAATGAATAGTAATAATGAACAACCACTATATATAATAAAACGCCCAATTCGCTGTAAATATAAATGGCCGAGCCCAGGGATTAGCCCTAAAACAAGCGCTAAAAAGGGGTTTTTATTCATGTTTTGAACCTCCGTTCGTTTTTGTTGTGTGTATCGTTTTGTTTACAATTTGTTTTGAAATCGAAACCCCATTTTGTTTGGAAGATTGTTCAAAACTAGCAGTTACCGTGAAAATATAATGGAATAAACCGCTTGCCATAAAAATTAACGTAGCTGCAGTTGCAATTATGTAGTGAATGAGCGTACCTTTTATTTGTCTTGGTTGCTTCTTACTCATTTTTTCTTCAGACTCTAGGGATTCAAAGTTAATTTTCTCCATAACTTCATTTGTAAATGAATCATCATTTATCATTGGAAGGTTTTCATTTTGTTCATCAATGATTTCCATATAAAGTGCTAAACAATGATCACATTCATAAAGATGTTGTTCCATAAATTCGCGTTCACTGTTTGATAGAAGGTCTAAAATATAATTGCACCAAGCTTCTTTTGAAAAATGTGTCATAGAAAATCTTCCTCCTTCCAATGTTTTTTAATCCATTTTCTTGCTCTGTAAAGCTTCATTTCCACCGTTTTGACTTCAGCATTTTGTTGAGCAGCAATTTCTTGATAACTTTTTTCTTCTAAGTAATGTGCGAGAACAACGTCACGATAATTCTTTGGAAGTTCTCTTAGTTTTTGAGCAATCAACACTTTTTGCTCTTTCGTCAATAACAATGCCTCAATATTATGGGGGGATTTTATATCTTCCTGAGTTTCTTTTGATAAGGAGAGTTCTTCGTTTTCCCTTGCTTTCTTTCTCTTATAATCAATAGCGTGATTTGTAGCAATTCGTGTAATCCACGTTTTGAATCCACGAAATTGATAATTAGGAAGAGAAGCGTGGATCTTTACGAACACTTCTTGTGTGACATCTTGGGCATCTTCTTGATGTCTTAAAATAGCAAAAATAACTTGGAAAATATAATGACGATATGTTTGTACAAGGATGCGAAAAGCATGCTCGCTTCCTTGTTGTGCTTTTTCAATTAATTGTCTTTCCTCAATTGTTCTCTCCCTCCTTTTTGACGCATTCTATTATATAGACGTAAAAAATGAGAAGCCCCCCTACACATGATATAAAAAAAGAATAATATATTTTCAGAGAAGGGGCTATATCAAAAAAGTGTGAAAAAGTGGTATAGAGAAGTATATAATGAGCAATAGGGAAATGTTACATGGAGAAAGGATGTGAATGTTAGTAGGAGAATTTCCGTACTAACAAACATGAAGATAAAAGTATTAATAGCTGATGATAACTCTTTTATTAGAGAAGGAATGAAAATCATTTTAAGTACATACGAAGAATTTGAAGTGCTAGAAACAGTAAATGATGGACAAGAGGCTTTAGATTATTGCAAAAAACATGATGTAGATATTGCGCTTTTAGATGTACGTATGCCAAATATGAACGGTGTGGAAGCAACGAAATTCATTTGTGAACAAACAAAAACAAAGCCGCTTATTTTAACGACATTTGATGATGACGAATACATTTTAGAGGCGGTGAAAAATGGGGCAAAAGGTTATTTATTAAAGAATAATGATCCAGAGCGAATTCGAGATGCACTTAAAAGCGTATATCACGGACATACTGTGATGCAAGATGTAGTCCTTGATAAAATTAAATCAAACTTACAAGAAAATAAAGAAGAGTTGAAGATAGATAAGAGTCTTTTCACAGAAAGAGAGCTTAGTATTATTGCTCATATCGCTAAAGGCTTTTCGAATAAAGAGATTTCAAAACAGCTTTTTATATCAGAAGGGACGATTGCGAATTATATTACATCAATTCTGAATAAAACAGGGCTTGAGCATCGTACGCAAATTGCCATTTACTATTTAACAGGAACTGTGGATTAGAAATATGGAATTTTGGATCGTTATTAGTAAGCTGATCATCTTCCTTTACATCGTATTTAGTTATGTATATTCTAGTGTGACGAATTTACCATGGATTGTATTTACTTTACTTTTATATTTTTGTACAAATGTTGCGATTTATATTTTCAAAAAAGATGCAGTGAAAAAAGTATTTATATTTGCATCAATTGTGATGATAGTTGTTTCGCATGAACAGATTCATCCGTTATTACTTTTATTTTTACCACTGAATTTATATGAGTTTACTTCTTATTACATACAGAGAAGATGGATGATCCTTTTTATTATGTTTCTTCCCGTTATGTTTGCCCAGGAAAATATACGTATGACATACAGTTTAATCGCTGTATTTGGTTTTGTTGTTTATACAATGGCCAAGCTATATACGGAAAGGTTATGTAAACTTGAAGTAGACAATGACATGATGCGAAAAGATATGCAAAGGCTCACAAAGAATTTGAATGAAAATAAAGCATACATAAGACAATCGGAATATACATTTAAGCTAGAAGAACGAAATCGATTATCGCAAGAAATTCATGATAAAATTGGTCATTCTATGACATCTGCGTTAATTCAAATGGAAGCAGCAAAAAGGTTAATGGATACTGATAAAGAGAAAGCGGCAGAGTTGCTTCAAAATGCCATTTATATTTCTAAAGAGGGAATTGAAAGCATTAGAATAACGTTAAAAAATATGAAACCACCAACTGAACAAATTGGTATTCATCGTATGAAATTATTCATAGATGAATTTGCGGCGAAGCATGATATGAAAATTTCGTTTCTATACAAAGGGAATTTGGATATTATTTCTCCAATACAATGGAAAATCATTGGAGAAAATGTAACGGAAGCATTAACGAATGCGATGAAATATGCGGAGGCAACAGCTATTTCAATCGATATACATGTTCTTAATACTGTTGTGAAGGTGCAAGTGAAAGATAATGGAAAAGGTGTACCGCAAGTGAAAAAAGGACTCGGCATTATCGGCATGGAAGAACGTACCGCATCTATTAACGGAACGATTATTGTAGATGGTACAAATGGTTTTTCAGTAACAATGTTATTACCGATACAGTAAGGAATAAATAAGATGAATGATCTCACAGGAAAAAAGTGAATATTCTCATGTGAAAAGAATGAACTTCTGCACTAAGCAGGTTCATTCTTTTTGTTTATAATAACAGCAGAGAAACTGAAATAGGGGTGAAATGATGAACGTATTAGAGATAAAAAACTTAACGAAAAAATTTGGTGATTTCATCGCAGTAGACAATATGTCTTTAGCTATTAAACAAGGAGAAATATTTGGATTTTTAGGCTCAAATGGTGCTGGTAAAAGTACAACAATTAATATGATTGCTGGATTATTACGAAGTAACGAAGGTGAGGTTTGTATACTGGGTAAAAATGTAAAACGACATAATCGTTTTGCAAAAATGAACATCGGTATTGTTCCGCAAGATTTAGCGATTTACGAGGAGTTAACAGCCTATGAAAATGTAAAATTTTTTGCAGGATTATATGGCTTACGAGGAGCGGAATTGAAAGCGAGAGTAGAAGAAGCTCTTCAATTTGTAGGACTTAGTGATAAACATAAAAGTTATTCAAAGAACTTTTCCGGTGGAATGAAACGAAGACTTAACATTGCTTGCGCGATTGCGCATCGTCCGAAGTTAATTATTATGGATGAGCCGACAGTAGGGATTGATCCGCAGTCAAGAAACTACATCCTCCAGTCTGTACGAAAACTAAACGAAATGGGGAGCACAATCATTTATACAAGTCACTATATGGAGGAAGTAGAAGAGATTTGTACGAAAATTGCGATTGTCGATCACGGAAAGATTATTGCAGAAGGAACGAAAGAACAGTTAAAGGCGATTATTACTGATACGAAAGATATTTGGATTGAAGTAAAATCACTTGAAAATATGGATGTAAACCAACTTAAAGAAATTAGCGGTGTTAAGGCTGTTCAAATAGAAGAAAACGTAATTAAAGTGAATTCTGATACTGGGGTGAACAATTTAAATAAAATCATTCAATATTTTATTAGTCACGATGTAGAAATACGATCAGTAGAAGAACAGGCACCAAACTTGGAAACAGTGTTTCTGACGCTGACGGGAAGAAAATTACGAGACTAACAAGATTAATAGTAAATAGAAAAAGGAGGTTCATCGTTTGAATATCTTCAATATTGCTATCATGCAAATGAAAAGAGATTTTCGAGATATAAGAACATTAGTTTTTATGTTAGCATTCCCGATCGTGCTTATGCTCATTTTGGGAACAGCTTTAACAAATGCATTTAATAGTGACAGTCTTTCTATTAAAAATATAAAGGTATTATATAAAGATGAAGCAGATAGTAAGTTCTCACAGGCCTTTGAAGCATTTATAAAAGAAACAGATAAATCGGGAATTCACTTTGCAAAAGTTTCAACCGATGCAGATGGAAAAGAAGAAGTGAAACAAAATAAATATGCTGGCTATGTAGAAATGACTCAAGATGGCGTGAAGTTATATGAGAGTGATCGAAATAGTATTGAGGGAAGTATTGTTGAGGGGATGCTTACTACATTTGTCGATAAGTACAACGTAGTAGTAGAAGTCGCGAAAGTAGATCCTGGGAAAGTGAGTACAGTTATTTCAGGTGGCAACCATGATGATTATATAAAAGAGACATCTTTACAAGCTGCTAAAAAACCAGGTTCTATGGATTATTATGCGATTGTGATGACGACGATGATTGCCTTGTATGGAGCGATGGGAGCAAGCTATCTCATTCGCGGAGAACGATTACGAAAAACGGGAGATCGTTTAATTGCTGCACCTGTTAGTAAAGCGGAGATCTTCGTTGGGAAAATACTAGGTAGTCTTGTAATAAATGCACTTTGTCTTCTTCTTGTCGTTGTCTTTAGTAAATTTGTTTATGGGGCAAATTGGGGAGACCATCTTGGAGTAGTTTTTCTAATTTTACTGACAGAAGTGTTACTCGCAATTAGCTTTGGTTTAGGGATAGGGTATATTACGAAAACAGGCGAGGCAGCTAAAGCGGTGATTATGGTTGTTGTACAATTGGCTTCTATTTTTGGTGGAGCATATTTTGTAGTTGAAGAAAATGTGCTTACAAATATGTCGCCATTAACATGGGCAAATACAGCAATTATGAAAATTATTTATGCGAATGATTTAGGGGCAGCACTTCCGGTAATTTCTTTAAATATTGGAATTTCAGCATTGTTTTTATTGATTGCGATTATCGCATTACGCAGACGGGAGGGGCTATAATATGAAAGATATTTTATGGCTCATACAAAAAATATTATCGGTACTTTTGAAAAATAAAAAAGGGTTACTTATTATTATCGGCTTACCGATAGCGGGATCACTCATTGCATTTTTAATGTATGGAAATGCAGGACAAGGGACATTAAACATCGGGATTGTAAATAATGAAAATCATTATATAGCAAATGATACGGTGAAATTTATAGAAGGAATAGACCATGTAAAAGTAAGTAAAATTCAATCATCAGAAGTAGAAGAGAAACTTGCCTCGAAAAAGCTCGATGCAGTTATTACGTTAGATTCAGGTTTTTCACAAAGTGTTCGAGACGGCAAGCCGAGTCACATTGAAGTCTCCTCCATTAAAGGTGCGCAAATTACAGGTTTTATCAAATCGTATTTGTATAATTATATTGATAATATAACGGCAATTAGTAAAGTAGCACAAAATGATCAAAGTACGTTTGAGAAAATGTATGCAAATTATCAAAAAAATTCATTCAAGTTAACAGCTCATACGCTTAAGGATACTTCGAAAAATAAAGATATGACGAATCAAACAGTTGGTTACCTCATTATGTTTATGCTTTTTTCAGCGGTGAATTTCTCAGAATTAATTTTGAAAGAAAAAGAGAACAGAACGTATTTCAGGTTATTATCAACACCAATAGATGGAAAGAAGTATATATTATCTAATGTTGCTGTTAATATGCTTATTTTAATCGTGCAAATTGTTGTAACAGTATTATTTATGACCAATGTATTTCATATTAATATAAATATGCCTTTAATTGTTATGATTGGAGTACTGATAATATTTGGTCTAATCGCAATTGGTTTATCGTTAGCGATTGTATCTTTTGCGGAAAACTCAACTTCTGCGAATGCAATGCAAAATATTATTATTACACCAACATGTTTGCTTGCCGGATGCTTTTTTCCATTTGAAATTATGCCAGCGTCTGTGCAAAAAATTGCTGAATTTCTTCCGCAGCGTTGGTTATTAGACACACTCACGAAGTTACAGCAAGGAACGCAGTTCGCAGATTTATATTTAAACATTTTAATCTTATTCGCCTTTGCCATTTCTTTCTTCCTAATTGCTATTTATAAATTTGGGCGGAATAACGATGCTAGGAATTTTATTTAATAAAGATGTAAAATGGGCACAGTTTGATACTGTACCCATTTTATACAAGACTTCATTATGAGTTCCTTGTACAACATATTTGTCTCCATCTAAAAGAAAAACACTATTTGCAATGACATTTCCATCACCTGTACCAGGAATAATAAAATTACTCATAGAACCAAAAAGGCCAGGAATAAAGACGATAGGTGTTTTTGCGTTAGAATTTTTCATCCAGTCCACCCCGTATGTATATATAATAGTAAAAATAATATGAAACGCCCTGTAAATTAGCATTAAAAATACCTTCTGCTGAAATACTATGTAGAAACAATTATTTTGTGCGGAAGGAAAACGAAATGATGAAAAAAATACTTCGGATTATTTCTATTATTATTGCTATATTCCTTTTACTACTTGTTTGTATGCATGTTGATGTTACGCTGGGAAGAAAAATAGAAGCGAAAAAAAATCAAACGAAAGAGTATGAAAATCACTATAGTGATTTTCAACTATTTGTGGAGGGGCAATCTTTGTATCAACAGCTATTTTCGGATATAAAAGAGGCGAAACATTCAATTTTTACTTATTTCTTTATTATTTCAGATGATAAAAGCAGCCGTACTTTTTTGAATCTGTTGAAAGAAAAAGCAAAAGAAGGTGTACAAGTATACCTATCAGTCGATCGGATTAATGATTTGTCTTTCAAAAGAAAAATGAAAAATGAATTAGAAGCAAGTGGTGTTCATTTTACATATAGTAGAAAACCTGAATTGCCATTCTCTTTTTATTCGCTACATCATCGGAATCACCGCCGAATTACAACAATCGATGGGAAAATAGGTTATAGTGGTGGTTTTAACATAGGAGATGAGTATTTAGGAAAAGACAAGAAATTTGGATATTGGCGAGATTATCATATACGAATAAAAGGAGACGGGGTAAAGGATTTAGAAGAACAGTTTGCATTAGACTGGAAACGAGATGCTTCTGAAACGATAACAAGTATTTCTAAACAGAGTGTCCCAGGAAAAACGTTATATACACTGTCTAGTTATAATGGCCATGATATCATCCAAAAGTATATGGAATTAATAAAGCAGGCAAAACAATCTATTGTGATTGCCACCCCGTATTTTATACCAAAAGATGAAAAGCTTATGAATGCTTTAATTCAAGCAAGGCAGCGCGGCGTTTCCGTTAAAATAGTGTGGTCTTTCAAGCCGGATGTTCCTTTTATAAAAGAGGCTGCCTATCCTTATATTCGTGAAGCAATCGAGAATGGCATTTCTGTATATGGATATAAAAAAGGGATGTTTCATGGAAAAGCTATGGTATTTGATAATGAAACAATCGTTATCGGAACAGCGAATTTTACTCCGCGTAGCTTTCATATTAATGATGAGATGAATTTCTATATAAAGGGTGGTCCCCTTCTGCAACAGATAAATCAAGCATTATCACAAGATATTCGGGATTCAAAAGAAATGACGTTATCATTCTTAAACAATTTGTCCTTTTTAGAGAAGTGTAAAGAAAAGATAGTAGGGATGTTTAGTTATTATTTATAGGAACAGAAATATGAATGAGAGAAAATGCAGCGTGATGCTGCATTTTTTCTTAATGATAATAATCGCTTAAGAAACGAATACATATTTTTACAATATGTTATTTGGATGATATACTAAAATAGCATAGATCAATTGTATTTCATAAAAATAAGGATGTGTGTGCTTGGATTCCATGAGGAGGGATTGGAGTGAAACGTCAAACTGTTATTCGTGAAATAGCGGAGCATATATGTGCACTTAAATTAAATCATCCTGTAAGAGTGGGGGTTAGTGGAATTACAGCTTCAGGGAAAACGACATTTGCTAATGAATTAGCGAAGGAAGTTCAAACTCTAGGAAGAACAGTAATTCGAACGAGTATCGATCATTTTCACAATCCAAGAGCAATTCGATATTCACAAGGGAAGGAATCAGCGAAGGGGTATTATGAAGATGCTCATGATTATAAGGCTATTTCTGACCGGTTATTAAATCCATTAGGATCAAATGGTACGATGCGTTATGAAATACAATCACACGATTTAGAAACCGATATGTATATTCATTCTGAACCTGTATTAGCTTCAGAAGATACAATATTTATAGTAGATGGAACATTTTTGTTTAAAGAAGAACTGAAACATTTATTTGACTATAAAGTATTTGTAGAAACAGACTTTCAGATTGCTAGAGAACGTGGTTCCAAGAGGGAAGCGCAAGCTTTTGGAAGTAAAGAGAAAGCTAAGGATATGTTTATACATCGGTATCATGCGGCTTGTCATATGTACATAGAAGAGCATGCACCGAAGGAGTGTGCAGATGTAGTTGTAAACAATAATAGTATAGAAGAACCAGTAGTTGTATGTAATGGTTTTTCCTTTTAGATTATACGGAATAATCTATCTATTTATCGATTCTATATTTCAATTGTATACTAAAGAAGGACATTCATGGACAATTCAAGAAAAAAATCCGAAAGTTTTGTGACAAACTTGTAGGTTTTTGTCTGATTTTGTAGGTTCACCTATATCATGTGATTAAGCTTTTATACATACAAATTGAAAGCGTTCGCATGGAGGGGATGAAATACATGAAAAAATTCGGATTAGCTACACAAATTTTTGTAGCGCTTATTTTAGGGATTGTAGTAGGGGCAATCTTTTATGGAAATAAAACAGCTATTTCCTATATTACACCGCTTGGAGACATCTTTATTCATTTAATTAAAATGATTGTCGTTCCAATTGTTATATCAGCACTTATTGTTGCGGTAGCTGGTGTGGGCGACATGAAGAAGCTCGGTAAATTAGGCGGAAAAACGATACTCTATTTTGAAATTATCACGACGATTGCCATTTTAATGGGCTTAGTAGCAGCAAATGTGTTCCATCCAGGAACGGGCGTTGATATGAGCCATTTGCAGCAAGGTGATATTTCGGCATATAAAGCAACAGCAGATGCAACGCAGAAAAAAGGTTTTGCAGAAACAATTGTTCATATTGTACCAAAAAACGTATTTGAATCTATTGCACAAGGGGACTTACTACCAATTATTTTCTTCTCAGTGTTATTTGGTTTAGGAGTTGCTGCAATCGGAGAAAAAGGAAAGCCAGTCTTTCATTTCTTTGAAGGTGTATTAGAAGCAATGTTTTGGGTGACAAATCAAGTCATGAAATTTGCTCCGGTTGGTGTATTTGCACTAATTGCTGTTACGGTTGCAAAATTTGGAGTTGCTACACTGCTTCCGTTAGGAAAATTAGTGGTTGCAGTTTATGTAACAGTTATTTTATTTGTTATTGTGATACTAGGGATCAATGCAAAATTGGTGGGAGTAAACATTTTCACCTTAATGAAAATTTTAAAAGAAGAATTAATTCTTTCCTTTACAACAGCAAGTTCAGAAGCTGTTTTACCAAATATTATGAGAAAAATGGAAGAGTTTGGTTGTCCGAAGGCCGTTGCTTCTTTCGTAATACCAACTGGCTATACATTTAACCTAACTGGATCAGCTATTTATCAAGCGTTAGCATCACTATTTGTGGCACAAATGTATGGTGTACACATGTCACTAACAGAGCAAGTTACCTTGTTATTTGTTTTAATGTTAACGTCTAAAGGAATGGCTGGTGTTCCTGGTGCTTCCTTTGTTGTTGTATTGGCAACATTAGGTTCAATGGGACTTCCGTTAGAAGGAATTGCTTTAATTGCTGGTATTGACCGCATTTTAGATATGATTCGCTCGTCTGTCAATGTATTAGGGAACGCATTAGCAGCGATTGTCATGTCGAAATGGGAAGGCGAATTTGATCAAGAAAAAGCAAAACAGTATGTAGAAACTGTAAACGAAACAAAAGCGGCATAAATTAAAAGTTTAATTAGTGAGAGATTATTTATCTCTCGCTAATTATTCGTGAAACGAATTGATGTATCACAAATAGTATATCTCCAGCCTCATTTTTTATTTCTTGTAAAATTTGAGGTAGAAGAATGATTACATATGGGGCAAAATAAGGTGAGGAGTGGAACATATATGGCAACAGTAACTGAAGCTAAAAAAGATGTGCGAATTGAAAGAGACTTTTTAGGCGAGAAAGAAGTACCGATGCATGCGTATTATGGTGTTCAAACGATGCGTGCGGTCGAAAACTTTCCGATTACAGGTTATAAAGTCCATGAAGGATTAATTAAAGCGCTTGCGATTGTAAAAAAAGCGGCGGCGCTTGCAAATACAGATGTTGGACGATTAGAACTTAAAAAAGGTACAGCAATTGCAGAAGCAGCAGAAGAGATTCTTGAGGGGAAATGGCACGAGCATTTTATCGTAGATCCAATTCAAGGTGGAGCTGGAACTTCAATGAATATGAATGCAAATGAAGTGATTGCCAATCGTGCTCTTGAATTATTAGAAATGGAAAAAGGCGACTATCATTACATTAGCCCAAATACCCATGTAAATATGGCACAATCAACAAATGATGCATTCCCAACTGCAATTCATATTGCGACGTTAAATTCGTTAGAAGAATTATTACAAACAATGGGCTATATGCGCGACATCTTTGAATTAAAAGCAGAGCAATTCGATCATGTTATTAAAATGGGACGCACGCATTTACAAGATGCTGTACCAATTCGTCTTGGACAAGAATTTAAAGCATATGCTCGCGTACTTGGACGCGATATTAAACGTATTGAGAAATCTCGTCAACATCTATATGAAGTAAATATGGGAGCGACAGCTGTTGGTACAGGATTAAATGCGGATCCACAGTACATTGAGGCTGTAGTAAAACATTTAGCGGATATTAGTAAATTGCCTCTTGTCGGAGCAGAAGATTTAGTAGATGCAACGCAAAATACAGATGCATATACAGAAGTTTCAGCTGCACTGAAAGTATGTATGATGAATATGTCCAAAATTGCTAATGACTTACGCTTAATGGCATCTGGTCCACGCGTAGGATTAGGTGAAATTATGCTTCCAGCTCGTCAACCTGGTTCTTCTATTATGCCGGGGAAAGTAAACCCTGTAATGCCAGAAGTAATTAACCAAATTGCGTTCCAAGTAATTGGGAACGACCATACAATTTGTCTTGCTTCAGAAGCAGGCCAATTAGAACTGAATGTAATGGAACCAGTGTTAGTATTTAACTTACTTCAATCAATCAGTATTATGAATAACGGCTTCCGTGCTTTCACAGATAATTGTTTAAAAGGAATTGAAGCAAATGAAGCACACTTAAAAGAATATGTTGAGAAAAGCGTTGGTATTATTACAGCTGTGAATCCACATATCGGATACGAAGCAGCAGCTCGCGTTGCAAAAGAAGCAATTGCAACTGGTCAATCTGTCAGAGAGCTTTGCTTGAAAAACGGAGTATTATCACAAGAAGAGTTAGACTTGATTTTAGATCCGTTTGAAATGACGCATCCTGGAATTGCAGGAGCATCTCTTTTAAAGAAAAATTAAAAAAAGGGGGGACTTTCCCCTTTTTTTTGTTTACAATATAGAAATGTTATATATCAATAAAGGTAGGGGTTATATGAGTAAATTTACAGTTTCCTCGAATGGAACTTTAGAAACAACATTACGAGGAGCAGAAGTATTAGCAACACCACTTTTAAATAAGGGTGTCGCTTTCTCGGCGGAGGAAAGAGAAGAACTAGGATTAAAGGGGTTATTACCGCCAGCAGTATTAACATTAGATGAACAAGCACGCCGTGCGTATGAACAATTTTGTTCACAGCCAGATGACTTATTAAAAAACGTATACTTAACAGCGCTGCATGATCGTAATGAAGTATTATTTTATCGTATACTTACAGATCATTTACGAGAAATGCTTCCGGTTGTATACACGCCAACTGTTGGTGTGGCGATTCAGAGATATAGTCATGAATATCGTAAACCACGTGGTGTGTATTTATCAGTTAATGATCCAAATGGTATTGAAGAAGCATTCTCTAACATTGGTGCAACTGCCGAAAATATTGATTTAGTCGTTGTAACAGACGGTGAAGGCATTTTAGGAATTGGAGACTGGGGCGTAGGTGGTATTAATATTGCCATTGGAAAACTAGCTGTTTACACAGCAGCAGTTGGTATTGATCCAAGTCGTGTATTACCGGTTATTTTAGATGTTGGTACAAACAATGAGGATTTATTAAATAATCCGTTTTATATCGGAAATCGCCATCCACGTGTAACGGGAGAAGCGTATGATACATTTATTGATTTGTTTGTAAAGGCTGTATGTAACAAGTTCCCGAATGCATTACTGCACTGGGAAGATTTTAGTTCACGTAATGCGCGCAAAATTTTAGACAAATATCGCGATAACGTTTGTACATTTAACGATGATATTCAAGGAACTGGCGCTGTTTCATTGGCAGCGGTGTTATCAGCTGTGAAAACTTCTGATGTTCCGCTATGTGAACATCGCGTTGTTGTTTTTGGTGCAGGTACTGCTGGAATTGGAATTGCAGATCAAGTGCGTGATGCGATGGTGCGCTTAGGTTTATCAAAGGAAGAAGCAAACCGCCGTTTTTGGTGTATTGACCGCAATGGTTTACTTACCGATAATATGGATAATCTTCTTGATTTCCAACTTCCTTATGCACGTGAGAAGTCTGAAGTCGAACAATGGAAACAATCAGAAACGATTGGTCTTGCTGAAGTTGTAAAACATGCACAACCAACTATTTTAATTGGGACGTCAACAGTTGCCGGTGCATTCACAGAAGAAATTGTAAAAGAGATGGCAGCACATGTGGCAAGGCCAATTATTTTACCAATGTCTAATCCAACGCCTCTTGCGGAGGCGAAACCAGCTGACTTAATTTCTTGGACAGAAGGGCGAGCACTAGTTGCAACTGGTAGTCCATTTGATCCAGTTACATACAATGGAGTTACTTATGTAATTGGACAATCTAACAATGCACTTATCTTCCCAGGTCTTGGTCTTGGTACAAATGTTGTTCGTGCTCGTGTCATGACAGATGGTATGTTTGCTGCGGCAGCAGAAGCGGTAGCAAGTATGGTAGATACAAGTCAACCTGGTGCACCAATTCTTCCAGAAGTAGAGGAATTGCGTAATATTTCCGAGATCGTTGCTATTGAAGTAGCAAAAGCGGCAGTTGCTGAAGGTGTTGCTCGTGAGGTATTAAGTGATAACGATATCAGGAAGGCTGTTAAAGATGCAATGTGGCAACCAGTTTATCGTCAAATAAAAGCAGTTGAAAAAGTAACAGTATAGGAATAGAGCCCGTTTATATATTAAGCGGGCTTTCCTTATTATGTTTAAAGACTAAAAAATGGGAAGTGACGTGTGTGAACTGGCATCAATTGTGGAAGAAGGATATTTCACTTTTAATTATGTTAATTTTGATTGTTCCGGTCGCTGGAGAACTGAACTTTCATCCATTTAATGATACGTTTCGTGTTAGCTTTGGAACACCGATTTTCTTCTTTTTACTATTATTTTTAAGGAAAATCCCAGCTTCTATAGCGGGAATTTTAGTTGGGGCATCTGTAGTAGCATTTCGAATTGGCCTTGACTGGATGCTACAAAGTTCTTTTCATTTCTCAGACTCTTTTAGTATGCGTTATCCAGTTTTCTTTTATTATTTCGTATATGGAAGTCTTTTTTCAATATGCAGAGTAAATCGATTTCATCAAAAGCCGTTTATAATCGGGTGTTTTGGGATTTCAATTGAAATTATTTCAAGTATGGCAGAACTTACTTTTTATCATATTTTTGTGCTCAGCACGATGATTACAGTTTCAGAATTCAATAAAATTATTATTATTGCTATTTTTCGCAGTTTTTTTGCGCTCGGTTTTTTAAATATGATGAATTTATATGAGACAAAATTAAAAGAAGCGCAGGTCCGAAAAGAAAATGAAAAGATGTTTATGCATCTTTCAAATTTGTATGTAGAGTCTGTTCATTTGAAGAAAACGCTGCAAAATGCAGAAAGGATTACACAAGAAGCGTACCAATTATATCGGCACTTACAACTGAAAGGTAGTACTGAGAATGAGATTGAGGCGTATAGTAAGAACGCGCTAAAAATTGCAGGGGAAGTACACGAAATAAAAAAAGATAATCAAAGAATTTTTGCAGGATTATCTAAACTTCTTTTAGATAAAGATCTTTCGGAATATATAAATGGAAATGAACTGACGGAAATGATTATAAGAATTAACGAGAAATACGCACAGTTATTACAGAAGGAAATTGTATTTTCTAAACGGATTGAAGGAGAACATACGCAATATCATGTATTTACCGTTTTATCGATTTTAAATAATTTAGTTGCGAATGCTGTGGAAGCGATTGATCGTGTTGGTACAATTACAATTCAAGTTAAGAAGCAAGGGACGGTTGTCACGTTTGAAGTAATAGATGATGGACCAGGCATTTCAGGGAAATATAAGGAGCTAGTATTTAAGCCTGGTTTTACTTCAAAATATGATCAAACAGGAACACCATCAACAGGAATTGGTCTTTCTTATATAAAAGAGTTGGTGACGGAACTTGAGGGAGAGGTTATACTACAAGACAGAGACGCTGAAAGAGGCTGCAAGTTTATTGTACGACTGCCGGAATCTAGCCTAGCTAAGGAAGGATGAGCCTATGTTTTATTACATCGTAGATGATGACGAAGTATTTCGTTCTATGTTAGCGCAAATTATTGAAGATGAGGACCTTGGAGAAGTAGTTGGAGAAGAAGAAGATGGGGTTTTTGTAGAAGGAGAACAGTTAAATTTTAAAAGAGTAGATATATTATTTATTGACTTATTAATGCCAATTCGTGATGGAATTGAAACGGTTCGGCAAATTGCTTCGTCGTTCACAGGAAAAGTAGTTATGATTTCTCAAGTAGAATCAAAACAATTAATTGGTGAAGCTTACTCCCTTGGTGTTGAATATTATATAACAAAACCGCTTAATAAAATTGAAGTTGTATCCGTTGTACGAAAAGTGATAGAGCGTATTCGTTTGGAACGGTCTATTCAAGATATTCAAAAATCATTAAACAATGTATTTCAATGGGAACAACCAAAAGGGCGAATAGAATCAGGGCTTGAAGAGAAAAAAATAGCTAATACTGGCCGTTGTTTATTAGCAGAACTAGGGATTGCTGGAGAGAATGGTAGTAAAGATTTACTAAGTATGCTGGAATACTTATATCAATATGAAAAGAAGGAAACCTTTGAACATGGATTTCCAGTATTAAAAGATATTTTTCAGCGCATTACTGTCAAAAAGTTAGGTGAAATGGCTTCGGACGTAGAAATTGATAAAGAAAGAAAAGCTTCAGAACAAAGAGTGCGCCGCGCGATTTATCAATCACTTAATCACTTAGCTTCTCTTGGTTTAACAGATTTTTCAAATCCGAAATTTGAAAGCTATGCTCCGAAATTTTTTGATTTTACAATTGTGCGTAAACGAATGACGGAGTTAACAAATGAATCATTAGCAACGGCTGGTCATACACGAATTAATACGAAGAAATTTATTCAAGTGTTGTATTTTGAAGCGAAGCGGTTGACTGAAGATAATTAAGTGGATAAAGAACGGTAAAAGAAAAAGATGTTTGCTTATTTGTAGCAAACATCTTTTTCTTTTACCGTTTTTACTGGTTAAAATATACCCTTATATAGCTGTAAACTCCACAAAATCAACGAACAACATCTATTTTACACTTACATGAAAGATAGCAAGTTTCATAAAAGTAAACCGCAGTCGTCATATTTTAGATTTGTCATCTTTAGCTTGTCTTTGCGTCATTTGCTTTTTTAACACCTTTGCTTGTATAAGGTTTGGCGCTCTTTTTTTTGTTGGCGCTGGCTTTCCATCTGTTCCAGCCCTTACTGCCTGTTCCTCTACCTGTTCCACCTTTACCTTTAGCCTTACTCATTTAATCACTCCGTTACTATTGTATAGCAAATTTGTTTCCACAGAAGTCAATATATCTTTGAAATGAAATTCTGATTTATGACTTTTTCCTTTCCGACAGTTGCTCATAAAAATGAACAACAGGATACAATAGTATATCATAATATGGACAGTAATGCGCAAAATCCTCAGGTTTATCCCGCTAACAGAAATCTTTTAAAATAGAAAAAAGAGTCCTTCACAGTTACAATTTATAGTTTATCCCGCATTAACGGGCAGTAATACTCCCACCTCAAAATTCAGCGAAAGCAAAGAAGTTAGGTGAGAGATAAACTGCTCGTAAAAGCCCGATTGGTTCAACTAATAATCAGTGGGGGATGAAGAAAACCCCCACTGATTAAAGTTTCACTTTATGTCACACATTACATGATTAATTTGTCTTAAATATGAACGTAAAAAAGAGTACATTGTATATTCGTTTTTTCATTCTAAAGGTATCGAATTATTAAGTTTTTAAAAAATATTATGGAGGTATAGATATGAAAATTTTTCTTGCTGGTGCAACTGGTGTAATAGGACGTTCTTTAATTCGTTTGTTAGTACAAGAGAATCACGAAGTGTTCGGAATGATTCGTGATGAATCACAGGCGAGTATAATTACAAAAATGGGTGCAAAGCCAGTGGTGGTCGATGCATTTGATCGAAATGCTGTATTCTTTGCATTAGAAAAGAGTCAGCCGGATGTAGTGATTCATCAACTTACATCGTTAAGTGCGGGAAGCTCGGTGGATAATGCGAAAATGCGAATTGAGGGGACAGAAAATCTTGTAGATGCAGCAAAATCAGTAGGTGTTAGACGAATGATTGCACAAAGTATTTCATGGGCATATGAGCCTGGAGAGGAGCCTGCTACAGAAGAAGACATGTTAGATATTACTGCTCCGTTTCCGCGAAAAACGACGATAGAAGGTATTATAGCGTTAGAAGAAAAAGTGTCTCAAATGCCGGAATTTGTGGTTCTCCGTTACGGAACGCTTTATGGACCAGGAACTTGGTATGCAACAGATGGAATGATTGCGAATCAAGTACGACGACAAGAGATAGTAGCAACTGATGGGATAACTTCTTTTCTCCATGTAGATGATGCAGCAAGAGCGGCACTATTGGCACTAGATTGGCCATCTGGTCCGGTCAACATTGTCGATAATCATCCTGCACCAGGAAATGATTGGTTGCCTGTTTATGCTTCTGCAATCGGGGCGCCTGAGCCTTGTTTCCAAGCTGGTAGTAATCGCGGTGAGCGCGGCGCTGCTAATACAAAAGCTCGAGAAGAGTATGGGTGGGAGCCCATTCATCCTTCCTGGTCTAAAGGGTTTCAACATCATTTGTAGAATCCTTTTAAGATAAGTTTTGTTATAAAAATACTATTTTAAAAAAATGTTTTAGAAGAATTTGTATAGGTATACCCTAGAAAATTTTTTCTAGGGTATTTGTGATTGTATATCATGTTAAAATTTGGGTGAGTTAGCTTCGAGGAGGGAGAAGGTGGAAAAAATAATTTAGACATAAATGAATTGTATGTAACGTACAAATCTTATTTTATTGCTATTGCATATAAAATGCTTGGATCGATAAGTGATGCTGAAGATATTGTTCAAGATACATTTCTAAAGCTACAAATGAGAGAGATTCATTTAACTGATGTTAATAATGTGAAGTCGTATGTAAGTAGAATGGTAGTAAATCGCTGTATAAATGAATTACAATCAAGCCGAAAAAAAAGAGAAACTTATGTTGGAACGTGGTTGCCAGAGCCGATTGTACAAGATATAAAATGGGATCCTACAGAGAAAATCATTCAAGATGACCAACTATATTATACTTTTGCTGTTCTTATGGAAAAACTCTCGGCCACAGAGCGAGCAGTTTATGTCCTAAAAGAAGCGTTAGATTTAAAACATAGTGAAATCGCTGACTTACTCCATATAACGGAGATGAATTGCCGTAAAGTGTTTAGCCGTGCGAAGAAGAAAATGAATGTATCTATTGATGAAAATTCTACATCATACGAAATTCAACAAGAGCAAATTCATAAGTTTATTTCGGCTTTATCAAGAGGTGACGTTCAAGAAATTTCAGCAATTCTTACTAGCGATGTAACGCTTATTGCAGATGGAGGGGGGAACGTCGCTACAGCTATTAATCAAATTATTAGTAAAAAACGTGTCCTAAGTTTGTTATCTGCAATTGCTACAAAATTTTTCACAGGAAAAAAAGCAAAAGCGGTCATAGTAAATAATGAGCCAGGTGTTCTCGTATTAAAGGATGAGGAAGTAGTCGGTGTATTCAGTTTCGCCTGGAAGAAAAATACGAATCAGATTGAACAAATTTATTATGTTGTAAATCCTGATAAGCTGGGGCATATTAGTATACAATGCTAAAGGCATAGAGTTGTTCTAACAGTTGTGAGAGAGCTGTTAGAGCAACTCTTATTTAAGTTACTCTTTTTGATTAGCTTGTATTTTTTCGTAAAGAAAATGACAATAGGAAAGACAAGAATAAGACAGAGAAAATAGTAAGTACGACATATTTAAACATCATTTTGGTCCCGATATATGGACCGATACTAGATCCTAAAAATAAGGTAAATGTATATAGGGCCATTGCAACTCCTTTTTTCTTCCCGCTTATTTGTCCAATATGAAAAATGATAGAGGGTAGTACGATTGAAATTCCAGCCGCAAATATAATTGTAGTGACAGATAGAAAATAAAGACGATCCCATTTTAAGAACAAAAGTACTCCTGTACACGTAATAATAAGCCCTAGAGTAATTATTTTTGGGGCTTTAGTATGTGTAATAAAGTTATTCATAAAAGGAGAAATAGACATTCCGATTAGGCCAAGACATTGAAAGAGCAAAATTTCATGATTTGTTAGATGATACATTTGGGTTAATAAGTGATGCAAAGAACTATAAATGGCAACGAATGAAAGAAATTGCGTAAAGGTAATCGCAAGACAAATTGCTATGTAGCGATTTCGAAATAATGTAAACATATCAAACCAGTATGCTATAGATAATGGACGATCACTTTTGATAGATACAGGCAGAATGAAATATAAAATTGTTGCACATAAAAGGTGAATGAAAGCGAAAAAATAAAAAAGAGTAGGAAAATTGTATTGAGATATAAACCAATTACTGAGTATTTGTCCTAATAAGCTAGACATTGTAAACGCTGTGCTTAAAACCCCAATAACATAGCCTTGACGTTTTGGAATAAACAATTCGAATGCATATGCAAGTGCTAAAGGCGTAAACGTAGCTGCTACTAGTCCTTGCAAAGCTCTAAGGAACAAAAATAAGTTGTATATTTTGCAAACGCTAATCGTCATCGTACAAAAGGACAAAGCGAATAGGCCGAGAACTAATATATTTTTCTTCCCAAATCGATTGGAAAGAGGCGCAAAAATTAAGAAGCCAATGGCGTAGAAAATAGAAAATATGCTACTTGAGAGATAAATAATACTTTTAGGGATTTGAAAATAGAATATAAGTTGGCTTTCGATTGGAATCATGATAAACCCTTGAGAAACGACACTAATCCCGGCGATGCAAAATACAAATACGTATAACCATTCAGGAGCTTTATTTGTTAAATTACTCATGAAGATCCTCCTTACATTTTATCCCGCTATTCGTGGGCAGTAATACTCCCACCTCAAAATTCAGCGAAAGCATTGTCCAGCTCTAGCGGCTAGAATCTCCGGCCGTTTCGCCCCCTCGGACGAGGCAAAAAGCGCCTCTCTGTCAGGGGCGTGGGCGTCCTGCGATTCTGAACGAGCCGCTTCCGCTTTTCTTAAGAAGTTAGGTGAGAGATAAACTGCTCGTAAAAGCCCGATGGGTGAGGGCTGATAATCAGTGGGGGATGAAGAAAACCCCCACTGATTAAAGTTTCACTTTATCTGTACTAATAAGACAGTATAATTTGTTGAAGTGTGACTCATTGTTTTGTAGATTTACGAATATTTTTTTACGAGTGAATTATTTGTAAATCCATAAAATAAAGAATTGAAAAATATTTTAAAACTTTTTGTTGACTTTCTTTTCTTTTTGTATAAAATAAACATTAATAAAATGTTTCAGAGATGTGACAGTAAAACGACTGTGAAAGGAAGAGTAGTAATAGGACGTAGTCCAAGCGAGTCAGGGGTGGTGTGAGCCTGATACGAAGCCTGTTATGAAGAACCTCCTGGAGTCGCTAACCGAAATCCTTTTTAGGAAAGTAGACTTAGCCGGGAACTTCGCCGTTACAAGAAGAACAGTATCGAGTTATCTCTAATCTCCGTACTGATAAGTGAGCAACCTCTGTTGCTAATTTGGGTGGTACCGCGGAACCAAAGTCTTTCGTCCCAGTTTTTGGGAAAGAAGGGCTTTTTTTATTGGTTTCTTTCCTCACTACATCAAAACATTTTAGGAGGAAAACATCATGTATCAAACATTAATGACAGTAAGAGAAACACAAATTGCAATTAAGGAAGTTAAAACATTTTTTGAAGAGCAACTATCAAAGCGTCTTGGATTATTCCGTGTATCAGCGCCATTATTCGTAACGAAAAAATCAGGATTAAACGATCACTTAAACGGTGTGGAGCGTCCAATTGAATTTGATATGCTGCATTCGGGAGAAGAGTTAGAAATTGTACATTCACTAGCAAAATGGAAACGATTCGCTTTGCATGAATATGGATATGAAGCTGGTGAAGGATTATATACAAACATGAACGCAATTCGCCGTGATGAAGAGTTAGATGAAACGCATTCCATTTACGTTGACCAATGGGATTGGGAGAAAATTGTTCAACAAGAATGGCGTACAACGGATTATTTACAAGAAACAGTACGAACAATTTATGGAATATTCAAAGATTTAGAGGGCTATTTGTTTGAGAAATACCCGTTTCTTGGTAAATATTTACCAGGAGATATCGTGTTTATCACTTCACAAGAGCTGGAAGATAAATATCCAGAATTAACACCGAAAGATCGTGAACATGCGATTGCAAAAGAATACGGTGCTGTCTTTATTAGTGGGATTGGCGGGGCGCTAAGCTCTGGTGAAAAACATGATGGACGCGCATCGGACTATGATGATTGGAAGTTGAACGGAGATATTTTATTCTGGCATCCAGTACTGCAATCTTCATTTGAGTTATCTTCTATGGGGATTCGCGTTGACAGGAAATCTCTTGATGAACAATTAACAATAGCAGGAGAAGATTTCAAACGTGAGTACGATTTCCATAAAGGGATTTTAGAAGATGTACTGCCGCTAACAATTGGTGGTGGAATCGGACAATCGAGAATGTGCATGTACTTTTTACGTAAAGCACATATCGGTGAAGTGCAGTCTTCTGTATGGCCAGATGAAATGCGTGAAGCGTGCAAAAAACAAAACATTCACTTGTTTTAAAAAGATTCAACTTCAAGGGCTAGACAGTTCTTGTGTTAAATGTTGCCGAAGGAACTTTATACCGTGTCGAATCGTCGATATATTTTAAGAAACGATCGATATATTGTGAAAAGCGCCGATAAATGTACCATTTCTGCCGATATATCGGTGGATATGTAAGAAGGAGCCGATTTCCAAAAGTCACATAGATGCTTTGGGAAATCAGCTCTTTGTTTTTTAATTAATTGATACAAACGGTTCAACTTTTGCCATAAATGATTCATGAAGCGCTTCGACACCTTTTACTAAATGAAGGCGGTCGATTACGACAGATACTTTAATTTCTGATGTACTGACCATTTTAATGTGAATATCTTCTTCTTGTAATGTGGAGAACATTTTCGCGGCGACACCTGGATTAGATACCATACCCGATCCAACGATTGATACTTTTGCTAGGTGGTTTTCATACTCTACAGATTCATATTGCATTGATTCACGATTTTCTTCTAAAACTACTAATGTTTCCTTTAAGTCATTTGAATGTATAGAGAAGGACAAATGTACAGTTCCTTCATTTGTAATACTTTGAATAATAATATCTACATTAATATGCGCATTTGCCAATGTAGAGAAGACTGCGGAAAGTTTTCCTGGTTGTAAGCCTTTCGTTGTTATACGTGTAATATTATCTTCAAATGCAATGCCTTTTACGATTGATTGTTGTTCCATGTTACATTCTCCCCTTACGATTGTTCCATTTTCTTGTGCCATGCTTGAACGAACTTCTAATATAACGTTATGGTTTTTGGCGAATTCGACGGCTCTTGGGTGAAGTACGCCAGCACCTAAATTTGCAAGTTCTAACATTTCATCATAGGAAATTTCATCTAATTTATAAGCATTTTTTACAACGCGAGGATCAGTTGTGTAAACACCTGTTACATCAGTATAAATATCACATTTTTTTGCTTGTAATGCTGCCGCTAACGCAACAGCAGTTGTATCAGAACCACCGCGGCCAAGTGTTGTGATTTCTTGTTCTGCGCTTAAGCCTTGAAAACCGGCTACAACGACAATCGTTCCTTTTTGTACATAAGATTGAATCCGCTCTGTATTTATATCGGTAATTCTAGCACTGCCATGTACGGATTCTGTTGTAATACCAGCTTGCCAACCTATGAGTGAAATTGCCTCGTACCCTTTCGTTTGCAAAGCCATTGTTAATAAGGAAATTGAAATTTGCTCACCTGTTGTAAGTAACATGTCCATTTCACGTTTGCTCGGTTGATCTGTAATACTAGCAGCTAAAGAGACGAGTTCATCTGTACTATGTCCCATTGCTGAAACAACCGCTACAATCCCATGTCCTTTTTCATATTCTTCAATGATTAAATCGGCAACATGTTGAATCCGTTCGATGTTTCCGACAGATGTACCGCCAAATTTTTGAACAATAATTTCCATGATAAGTGCCCTCTTTCAAGTTAATATAGGTAAATTAGGAAAAAATGTTGTCAAACATAAGATGGGAAATATAGATCCCTTTTACTCCTGTAAAAAAGTAAATAAAAAACACCATCTCAAATAGGTGAGGATGGTGCTGTTACAGGAAAAGGGAAACAGAATACGGAGCTAATAAAAAAACCGCCAAAAAAGAAGATAATCATAAAAACATGATTTCTCTTTTTTGTAGATAGCTCTTCATATATACACCGCTGTATATATGACAGTTCTGTTTCTATTTGAAAACAGCCCCAATGTATATGCTCAGAGGCACATATACATTTCGGCAACTTTTCCTTTCATCTACATTCACTGACAATCTCTGTGTCTCCTATAGAATACTCATAAAAGTTGCGACCTCTATCTCACGTCATTAGGCGAGAGTAATTGGTTGTATGAAGTTATTGGTAACATTTGTTCCATAGTAATTAAAATGTTGAGAGAAATCAAGTAGGTTATAAATATTTTTAATTTTTAAAATATTATAAAGGGAATAAAAATGATATAAAATGTTAGATGTTACAATATTTAACATAGGAATGGAGGGGTGTGAATGAAAGAACAAAATCCTATTTATGTACAAACAGAAATAGAAACTACAATGGGTGACCTTTGGGAATATACACAAGATCCAAAGATACATACTGAATGGGATGTACGGTTTACAGAAATATCGTATTTAGAGAAAAACGAAGGTGAACCACAGCGTTTTTTGTATAAAACAAAAATTGGTTTCGGATTAGAAATTGCGGGAGAAGGAGAATCAGTAGGAGAATTACGAAAAGAAGGCGGAGAACGCATTTCGTCATTGAAATTTTGGACGGATAGTAAACTTTCGCTAATTTCCATAGGGAGAGGCTACTGGAAGTATACACCGAATGAACAAAAAGTTCGTTTTGAAACGCAGTATGATTATGAAACGAGGTTTGGAGGTATAGGAAGAGTTATAGATTTATACATGTTTCGTCCATTGTTAGGGTGGGCAACTGCTTGGAGTTTTGATGCCTTGAAATTGTGGTTAGAAAAAGGGTTTCATCCACGATTATTATTAAAAAGAGCTGTTACATATTATTTGATTTGTATTTTTCTATCTTTTGTATGGATTTATCAAGGGCTAGTTCCGAAAATTTTATTTACTCATCCAGAAGAGGTGCAGATGCTTTCTAATGCTATTGGTTCGGAAAGTTATAATCATTTGATAATTAAAATAATTGGATTTTTGGAGATTGTGTTTGGAGTGACCTGGTTGTTACCGTTCCAAAAACAGAAATTATTTTTTCTTCATATTTTTATATTATTAATATTGACAGCTACGGCGGCACTTGCGAATATCACTAGTTTTATGCAGCCTTTTAATCCGATTACGTTAAATATCATATTAATTGGATTCTCAATAATTGGTTATATGAATAGTGATAACTTACCGCAAGCGAAGAATTGTAAGAGAAGTAGAAAGGAGTAGAAAATTGACTTCCATTTACGAAACATTATTAGGAGAATCCTATCAACAGTTACACCCAAAATTACAGCAACGGTATGCAATTACAGAAGGATATAGCTTTACAGGAGAAGGACGAATGGATGAAATTACTGAAGGTTCTGCTGCTGTTAGACTGTTTTTAAAAGTAGCAGCAAAATTCCGGATGTTCTTTTCCGAAAGAGGGACAGAAGTACCATTTATTATCCAAAATAAAGCTGAGAAGGACAAGAAAGGAAAGATATTTGTAAGATGGAATCGGATGTTTTTGTTTGGTGAAAAAAAGCGTTATTTTCATGCTGTCATGTATTTGAATGAGAAACAAAACGAAATTGTCGATTATTTTGGAGAACCTCATTTGCTTGTATCGACGCTCGCGTTTCACGTTGATGCAAAAGGAGCGATGCATATTTCATCTAAAAAACAATGGTTCTACTTATGGGGAATGAAGATTCCGTTGCCAAAGTTTTTATATGGACAGGCAAAGATTATAGAAAGCTATGATGAGGAATTAGAGTGTTATCGGATATATGTACAAGTACAAAATCCATTATTAGGACCGCTTTTCTCCTATAAAGGGACATTTAGAGAAGGGGATCTAAATTTATGCGAAATTTAATAATTGGCTGCATCTGTTATGTTATTTTTCTTATATTAGAGTGGTCAAATATACATCCTGTTGAAGCAATTATATTATTGTCTATTCTTGTTTTTATCCCGCTGGCGTTTTCGATTGTAGATAAGAAAAAAAGAGACGGAGAAGTACTATTTTGTTATCAGCTTGCAGTATTTTTTTATCCAGTTGCAGCAATAAGTGCAATGCTAGCTTTTGTAACAAACTATTATCTCTTTGCGATAATTTGGTTTATATATACAGGTATTATCGCATTGTTTGGAGTAAGCCGATTATTAGAAAGAGGATGGAAACCGTTAGAAGAAACTGCCATTGATAGTGGATTTATATATTTATTTTTAGGTGGCTTTTGGTTCTTTGCCTCTGTAGCAAATATACAAATTATGCAGTTTAGTTCAGATATCGTCTTACTCACAGCAGCCCATTTTCATTATTCTGCTTTTTTACTTCCCTTGTTTGCAGGTTTGTTAGGGAGAAAGCAACAAAAGAAAAGTAAATTATATATGATCATTATGTTTATTATCATCATTTCTCCGATGACAGTTGCAATTGGTATTACTTATTCGAGTATATTTGAATTTTTTGCGGTGCTATTTTATCTTCTTTCGCTTTATGTTTATGGGATTTTTGTATGGAAAACAAAATTTACTTCTATGAGTGCAAAAGTTCTTCTTATTATCTCGTCTGGTACGCTTATGGTAACTATTCTTTTTTCGCTTCTCTACTCATATGGGAATTTTAAGGGAATGATGACCGTTACGATTGCGCAAATGGTTTGGATTCATGGAGTTGTGAATGGAGTGGGCGTAGCATTACCTGGCTGTATTGGCTGGATGATTGAAAAGACTGCGCCGACATATTGTTATTATGGGAAACCAATGAGTCGTATAAAAGGTAAGGCGAAAATTGGAGAGGATGTTTTAATAGAAAATAAGTTAATAGAGAAGAACGAATATACAGGCCTTATAAATAACATGATAGATTTTGATAGTAAACAGTATAATACACCGAATGTATCACCACTTATAATTGATTTTTATGAGAATACAAAAGATTATGAGTTAAAAGCAACTATTCACTGGTCACGCTGGTTTCGGCCATTTGCTTTTCTGTATGAAAAAATAAGCCGACATGTGCAACAAATTCATTTAGGAATGGGAAATCGCTTAGAGCGAATGAAAGGAGAAATTGTTGCTATAAAAGATGAAAAAGACGGTAGAAATGACGTCAGAGCGTGGGTTCGGAAAAATGAACAGAATGAAACGATCTTTGTTGCACTTTACTCTCAGCATGAATATAAGAGTGAAACATACATGAATATTGCGTTGCCATTACCGTATATGAATATGACGGGAATTTTAAAACTGCGTAATGATAAGAAACATCTTATCATTACGAGTAGATTAAGGAACAGTGCAAGAGGAGATGAGGGGATATATTTACATAGTCGCTTCTTTACAATTCGTTTGCCGCTCACAGAAACGTTTACGATAAGAGAGAATGATGCAACAACGTTAACTGCACATCATCGAATGTGGCTGTTTGGTGCGAAGTTTCTAGAGATTGATTATGAGATAGAACAAAAAGAGAATATTGCATAACAAAAAATGAGTCTGGTATGATGCCAAGCTCATTTTTTATTAGGTGTTCTATATAAATCTATTTTAAATTTTTGATATATAAGTTTCCGCTATGCAGAATACAGCATGACCGCTACTTGCTTTTTCTTTTTGTTTTAAACATTGCATGTGGCAGGAAAAGGCACTGACCGTTTCTATGCGCGGCCAGATGCTCTCGTCCCCAAAAAAAGAAAGGGGTTTTTAACTTGTGTATATAGTGAATCTTAAGAATTCTTAAGAATTTACCTACAAGAAACTTAAAAAATTTCTGAGAAGATACGAATAGATACTGAGAGATAGGGGATGAAGTTATGAAAAGTGCTGTAGTAGAGGTAAATCAGGTTGAAAAAGTATATGGGAAGAGAAATGAAAACCACTCAAGGGTATTAAAAGGAGTAACGTTATCAGTAAAAGAAGGCGAGTTTGTTGGAATCATGGGTCCATCGGGATCAGGGAAAACGACGTTGTTGAATGTGATTTCGACACTTGATCAAGCGACTAGTGGTACGGTGAAAATTGCTGGAACCGACATTGCGAATATGAAAGGAAATGTATTATCTGATTTTAGAGCGCAAAAGCTAGGATTTATTTTTCAAGATTTTAATCTTCTTGAAAACCTTTCAATTTATGAAAATATTGCATTGCCGTTGTCACTGCAAGGAGTGTCTTCAAAAGAAATTGCAGGAAAAGTACAAGAGGTAGCGATAAAACTTGGGATAGAAGCAATTTTAGAGAAATACCCAACTGCAGTTTCTGGTGGGCAAAAGCAGCGTACAGCAGCAGCTCGTGCACTCGTACATAATCCAGCAATTATTCTTGCAGATGAACCAACAGGAGCACTTGATAGTGAAAATGCGAAAAGCTTATTAGAAGCGATGCATGATTTACATGAAAATCATCACGTTAGCATTATGATGGTAACGCATGATGTGTTTAGTGCAAGTTATTGTGAACGTATTTTATTTATCCAAGATGGATTGCTTTATAAGGAAATTCACCGTAATGGAAGTAGAGAAGCATTTTATCAAGATATTTTAAATGTGCTTGGAAAAATGAGTTCTTCCAAGGAAGCGATATAAGGAGATGAGGACATGTTACTGAAATTATCGATACATAGTATACGAAAGATGATGAAAGATTATCTTGTTTTGTTAATTGGTCTTATCGTTAGTATAAGTGTTTTTTATATGTTTCAAACGATGGCTTTAAATACTGAATTTACGAAAGGAAATAGTATTATTAGCAGCATTCGTATTGTCTTTGGGATTGGTTCTGTGTTACTTTCGTTCATTACCTTATTTTACATTCTTTATGCAAATTCATTTTTGCTTACACTGCGCCGAAAAGAATTAGGAATGTATATGATGCTTGGTGCAAAAAAGAAAAAGGTTGCACAGCTGCTTTTTATCGAAACAGTGGGGCTTGGAATGGTTGCTTTACTGATTGGAAATGTAGTAGGAATTGGATTAGCAAGTGTAGTAGGGAAGATTCTTATAAAAGGTATGGATGTATCAGCGAAGGGATACGATGCGTTTTATTTTCCTGCTTTAATTGCAACGTTACTGTTCTTCTTTGTTCTTTTTGCAGTGACAGGGATGATTAATAGCATTCGTCTTCTGCGCAAAACAGAATTAGAGCTTATACGAGAAGATGAAACACAAGATGAGGTAGAAAAAAGTAAACTTCGTATTACTGTTTTTACGGTGCTTGGAATTTTGATGTTAGGCATTGGATATTACTCGATCATTCATGTGAATAAATTGCAGGAAATGGGACTTATAGTTGCAACAATTTGTACGACAATTGGAACTTATTTTATATTTGGTTCATTATTGCCTTTATTTGTTACGATGTTAAAAAGAAATAAAAAAAGAAACGAAGCAGGACTTAATAGTTTTACCCTTGCACAGCTACGTTTTCGAATTAATAGTTTATCGAGAATATTAGGGACAGTTTCTATGTTGATTGCACTAGGTGCTGGTGCGATGACAGCTGGGATGGCGTTTCAAAAAAATGTTGGAATGACAACGGAATTTTCGCGAGTGTATGATGCGACGATTCATGATCCAAATGTAGAAGAGATAAAAGAATTAAAGCAAATGAATATTATAGAAGAAAAGAAATATCCTTATAAAGAAAATAACGAAGCGGTTTACTTTTCACGTGACGATTTACTTAATCAGCCACCGCTTATTTCGGAGCACAGAAGTGCAAAGAAAAGTAAAGAGCCAATCCGTGTTCGCGTAAGTGAGGGACTTCCTGAACCAATATACACATCGCTTGAGAAGCCGGAAACGCAGCAATATCCCAGTATGCCTGGGCAATGGGAGGATGCACTCGTTCGTGAATTTCAAATTAGTTACAATCAATTTGGTGGAAAGCCGCTTCGCATCGCTGATAAAGAAAATTATGAAAAAGTACAAGGAACAGTGCACTCACTCCTTTTAATTCGCGTTGATAATTTGCAAAAATATAAACCGATTCTTACAAAAATAGATCAACGACAAAAAGAAGTTGCACAAAAAAATATCGGGGAAGAAGTACCAATGCAAACGAAAATGACGACGTATCAGTATATGTATACTTTTATGAGCGGTACAATGTTTATGGGGTTTTTTCTAGGCGCTTCTTTTCTTGCGATGATGGCTAGTTCGCTTATGTTTAAAATTTTAACAGGAGCATCTAGAGATAAACGCCGCTATGCCATGCTTCGAAAAATTGGTGTTCGAAAAGGAGTGCTCTCTCGCAGCATCTATAAAGAAGTATTCTTCATCTTCTTATTTCCTGGGATTGTTGGAATTGCTCATGTATTAGTTGGCATGAATCTATTTTCATTCATTTTACTTGATCCGTATGTGAAAATTTGGATGCCAATTAGTTTATTTGTCTTCATTTATCTTGCATATTACTGGATAACAGTACAATTGTATAAAGGTATGGTATTGCCGAAAGTATAATGCTGAGAGAAAGACCTTATGTATGATTGTGTATGTAAGGTCTTTCGTGCTTATTGAAAGTGAACGTATATAAATCTACTTTAATTTTTCGGCATATAAGTCGCTTCTAGGCATGGCCAGATGCTCCCTCCCGCCTAAAAAGAAAGAGGGTTTTTATGTCGGTTTTTTAATTTGTATTTCTCTAAAAATCTTGCAGTCAGAAGTTTTATAGAAAAATTGTAAATAAGTTTGAATAATCCTCACAAAATGTTCACATATATCCGATATATTAAAAATCGAAATTATAGTCTTATAAGTTTCTATAAAGAAGGAAGGACGAGTAACATTTAGGGGGAAAACGAAATATGTTTGCAAAACAACAAACAGTAAATCATTCTACTGAAGATCATGAAGTTCGGGTAGACAGTTCAAAAGCACAATTTTTATATCGAGCTGTATGGCGCTGGCATTTTTATGCTGGCATTATTTTTGCACCTTTTGTAATCTTATTAGCAATCACAGGTATTATCTATTTATTTAAACCGCAAATTGAAAATATCATATACAAAGATTATTACTATGTACAGGCTACAAAGGAAAAGTTGACTGCTGAAGAGCAAATAGAAGCAGTCAAAAAAGCGTATCCTGGTGCTTCTGTTACAAAGTACAAGCCATCTTTTGTGTCAAATCGTTCAGCAGAAGTGGGAATCGTAGATAAGAAAGTTCCGATGACGGTATTCGTAAATCCACATGATGGAAAGATTTTAGGGGATTTAAAGAAAGAAGAGAGATTTATGAGTCAAGTGGAGCGGATGCATGGCGAGCTTATGATTGGCAAGGCGGGAGATCGGATTGTAGAGATGGCTGCTTGCTGGGCCATGATTTTGTTGATTACCGGCTTATATTTGTGGTGGCCGCGTAATAAAAAATCAATTTTTGGTACATTGATTCCAAGGTTTTCTAAAGGAAAGAGGACCATGCTAAGGGATTTACACTCTGTTCCGGCGTTTTGGTTTTCACTGTTCATTTCTCTATTTATACTGACAGGACTTCCTTGGTCTGGATTATGGGGGGATTATATTAATAAAATCGCAACGGCGACAAAAACAGGATACCCGACGGGACTATGGGATGGTAATTTGCCGCAGTCTACTGTTCCATCTAAAGCGGTAGCGGATGTTCCTTGGGCAGCAGAAAAGTTACCAGTTCCAGAATCTAAGGAAAATAAAACAGCCCCTCTTATGGTGGCAGACATTATGAAAATAGCAGAAAAAAATCAATTAGAAGATGGATACGCAATTACATTCCCTAAAGGAGAAAAAGGGGTGTACACATTATCCGTTAAACCTGACAATCCAAAAGGGGAAGCAACGCTGCATATTGATCAGTACAGCGGAAAGGTATTAGCGAATTTACAATTTGCAGATTATGGAATATTAGCTAAAGCAATTTCTATTGGGATTGCGCTGCATGAAGGGCGTTATTTCGGGTTAGTTAATCAACTATTGGATTTTGTAATTTGTCTTGTATTAATCGGAACTGCTGTAACAGGCTGCATGATGTGGTGGAAACGTAAGCCATCTGGTACGTTAGGTGCACCTTCTTTACCAAAGAACTTTAAATTAATGAAAGGAGCAGTAATACTTATTATCATGCTGGGGATTTTGTTCCCGCTAGTAGGTATTTCGTTGCTTGTGGCTTTGACGCTTGATTGGCTGGTAATAAAAAGAGTGCCAACTTTGAAAAAATGGTTTGGTTAATGTAGGTTACATGATTATTAGTTGAACCAATCGGGCTTTTACGGGCAGTTTATCTCCCACCTAACTTCTTTGTTTTCGCTGAATTTTGAGGTGGGAGTATTACTGCCCGTTAATGCGGGATAAAGTAAGGAGAAAGATATGAAAAAGAAAATTTTTACATACACAGTAGTGAGTGTTTTAGTAATGCTTGGTGTATACCTGTATATAGACCACAATAAAACAAAAGAGACGAAATCAACATCGACGCCGCCTTGTCATATCGACAAGTAATATATAAAGACTTTTAATATAAAGTACGATACATAGCATATATTTAAGTATAGAACTATAATTATAATGCCCGTAAAGGTTAATCTTTTATGGGTATTTTTTATAAAATGGTTAGCTAAATAAAATGACTTTTTCCATGAGAGCCCTTTATAGATGTAAACCATCATTAATCACATAAGTATTGAGCATAAAAAATATAATTTTAGGTTAGGATGAAGCCACCACTAATGGAAGCTTCAGTTTATTTGTATAAAGAAAAAGGAAAGTAAAAGGCCTTTCTTAGAAATAGTATGTGGAGCCAAACGGAATTATTGAAATGTCAGTTGGATAGATGACATGATGTATAATATGATGAGGTACAACGTAATGATGTGTAACAGGATAATGTGCGCTATGGAGAAAAAAAGGTTCTGTTGCCATCACTTGGTGAATGGCATGAAGTGTCTGTTGGGCAGAACTATATGTGGTAGCAGCGCCCGATTGCCTAGTATTGTTAAAGTATGGGTTTATCATAATCAGTCATCTTGCTCCTTCATAGTAGTGGAATTTGCCTTTTATATGTTATGTCTATGTAAGGAACAAAGAGCTTATTTTACTGAAAAACATGCTCCTTTCTCATTTGTTTGTAAAGGTTTTTCATACATAGAGGACACTGGAAAAGTCTATTAAAAGAAAAAAGCAGATAATTGCCTACTGTATTAGGTGATTATCTGTTTTTTATTTTTTGTATATGGATAAAATCTCTGTAACTTGCTCAAAGTAGGTGCTTTTTCAGCAGCCTCAATACATATTCAGCGTCTTTTTTATCCAGGAGATAAACTACATTATTTGGGGATTTATAAGAGTTTTTCTGAAAAAACTCTTATGACCCCCTTAAAAATAAGGTTCCTTGCGAAATAAGTATAAATAGAAGGAAGCGATAACTAAGTGCTAGGCCAAATATAATACTCATAATTTAGTAGGTAGTAAGTTAACAAAAGGGGCTTACTTAACATGGTCTTTAACTTTCATAAGTAAACTAAACAAACGTAGGTGAGAAGAATAATGTCAGAAACGTATCGTTCTCGTGAAGAACGACAACAGCTAAAGAAAAAACAAAAAGGAAGCGGAAAGTCCTTCGAAAAAGGATCATTGTTGAAAAAAATCTTACTTGTCTGTTTGCTGATTGGCCTCAGTTTAGTAGGAGTAGGAGTTGCTATTTTCTTTTCCATTATTAAGGAAGCTCCCCAAATAGAGGCCTCAAAATTGGTGGATCCGCTATCCACGAAGTTTTATGATAAAGACGGAAAATTTATCTATGAATATGGAAAGGAAAAACGAACAAAAGTCACTTATGATCAAGTTCCAGAAGTGTTGGAACATGCATTTATTGCTACAGAAGATTCTCATTTTTATGAACACCATGGTATAGACATAAAACGAACTGGTAAAGCAATTCTCGAAAACTTGACTGGGAACTTCGGATCTCAGGGCGGAAGTACCATTACACAGCAAGTTATTAAAAATTCATTTTTGTCTTCTCAAAAAACGCTAGAACGAAAAATCCAGGAATGGTACTTGGCATATAAATTGGAAGAAAAATATTCTAAGCACGATATTTTGACAATATATTTGAATAAAATTAACCTGGGAAACCGCTCTTACGGCGTTGCTACTGCAGCTAAAAATTACTACGGTATTGAAGCGAATGATTTGAAAAAATTGACCCTTCCACAGGCTGCTATGTTAGCAGGACTACCGCAAAGTCCAAATAACTACGATCCGTCCAAACCGGAAAACGAAGAAGCGGCGACAAAGCGCCGTAACCTCGTCTTAATTTCTATGAATAGACAAGGATATATCACGAAGCAACAAATGCAAGATGCGATGAAAGTTCCAGTAACGAAAGGGCTTGTTCCGAAAGCCAATCAAGAAGGTATGCCTTACGAAGCGTTTTTGGATGCTGCAACAAAAGAAGTTGAAGACAAGTTGAAAGATGTCAATATCGGTACGGATGGTCTTCGAATTTATACGACACTCGATCCGAAAGCGCAGCAGTATGCCGATAAAATCATGAATACGCAAGATATTGTGAGTTATCCGAATGACCGTTTCCAGGCAGCTTTCACGTTTATGAATTCGAAAACGGGTGAAGTACGTGCGATTGGAAGTGGCCGCAATGAATACAAAGCAACATTCCGAGGGAATAATTTCGCTATTAATATAAACCGTCAACCAGGTTCGACGTTTAAACCAATCTTTGATTATGGTCCGGCAATTGAACATTTAAAATGGTCAACATACCATCAACTTGTGGACGAACCGTATCATTACTCAAATGGAAAACCTATCCGAAATGCTTATACGGATTATAAAGGTCCTATGTCTGTACGAAATGCTCTAGTAGAATCACGTAATATACCAGCTTTGAAAGCATTACAGGAAGTTGGTTCGAATGAAGCAAAAGAGTTTGCGCAATCACTCGGAATTACGTTTCCTGATAATCAAGTTTATGAGTCTTACGCAATTGGAAGTAACCTTGTGTCTCCTCTTGAAATGGCAGGAGCATATGGTGCATTTGCAAACGATGGTGTGTATACAAAACCGCATTTTGTTACAAAAGTTGTTCTATCAGACGGCAAAGAAATAAGCTTTAAGTCGAATGGTAAACGTGTTATGCATGACTATACGGCTTATATGATTACCGATATGCTTCGTGGTGTAGTGAATGCCTCTAACGGAACAGGTACAGCAGCTAATGTACCAGGTCTTGATATTGCAGGGAAAACGGGAACAACAAACTTTGACGACAAGACACTTAGTCAGTTCGGCTATCCCTCTAAAGCGACAAATGATAGTTGGTTTGCCGGTTATACATCACAATACACGATGGTTGTTTGGACTGGCTATGCGAAGAATGGTCCAGGCAATTATATGCTTGGAGATACAACGAAAATCTCACAACTTATTTTTAAAGCAATGATTCAAGCATTTGGAACAGACACATCCAGATTCCAACAGCCGAGCAGCGTATACACAATGAATAATGAGCTGTATATTAACGGGGTTAGCCCTGACGCTGTTCCACCAGCAGTAGCCCCATCTGCAGTTGTTTTACCGGGAGCTCAAAATCCGGAACAGGGCGATAGGAAAGGAAATGATAATGAAGACTCAGATCATGGTGGGGATAAAGATAAAAAAGACAAAGGTAAAAAGAATCAAGATAAAAAAGATAAACATAAACATAAGCATGACTAAGGTAAGTACAGAAAAGAGGAAACTTAGTCATAACTTGTAATCATTATAGTGAATGGAAGAAATAGGAGAAAGTCTTCATAAGAAAAGAGGTACCTCTCAAATGGTACCTCTTTTTCGATATGCTTTCGTTGAAATAGTTACAATTAGGGAAATGGCAATAAGGATATAGGCGATACCTCCAATCAAACCTAAGGTACGTGGCGCAAGGAATTGCAATGCCGATCCAGAAATAAACATAGATATTCCCAATACGGTATTTATGATTGTTGCTAGTAGTCCAAATATGGCTCCTTGGTGTTGTTCAGGAACTTCCTTCATAAGAATGGTATCAAAGCATGCATTACCAATCCCGGACATAAATGTAATCCCGCAAAACATAAGAAATGCAAAAATTACTAAATGTGTTTGACTTAATAACAGTTGAAATATTCCCTCAAGCAATAAACATACTAAACCTATAACAAGGAAATTTTTTCGTAGTTGATTTGCAACAGAAAAGCTTAATATTAAGCCAATACCTAATGCACCATAAAAAAGACCTACACCAACATCACCAAGATGAAACTCGTTAATCGCATAGACGCTAATTAGAACATTATCAATTCCATTTATAGAAGCTATTAATATTTCACAGAAAAAAAGAATTTGTACCGTAATAGACATCAAAATTACCTTTTTGAAGGTGAAGATTAGATTTTCGGACTTCTCTACTTTTTTTACATCTTCATTCCTTGGAAACTGAATCGTATAGTTGATAGCGGCTGCCCCTAAAAATGATCCTGCATTTAACCAAAAAGTCACATTAGGTCCGAAAATAGACGAAACTACTCCGCCTGAAAGTGCTCCAATAATTAAAACGATTCCTAGCATTACTTGTTCCAAACTATTTACTTTTACAAGATGTTTCTTACTAATGAGCTTAGGTATTGCTGATTTTCTTGTTGGTCCATATATAGCTTCTCCTGCTGCCAAAATAAATGAACTGCAATAAACGATCCAAATATCTTCTTTACTTTGAACAAATAGGAAGGACAAGGCAAATGGAATCCTTATAAGGTCTGTTACAACTAATATTGTTTTTCTTGAAAATCGATCAGCCAACATCCCACCTATTGGCCCGAAAAATAAAAAGGGGATGAGACGGATTGCTAAAGTCATTCCCACAGCCAATCCTGAACCTGTTAGATGCAGTAGCATTGCTAGCACAGCTACGGAACTAAAGCGATCCCCAATACCATTTACGATGCCGGCAAAAAATAACCTCCGATATTTTTTTTCTTCATTTATAAAAGAAAGATTCATGGCTATCTCCTTATTTTATAAATATCTAATTTCATATTTATCTAATTAATTAGTTGAAAAATAAGGACGTCAAGTAACGTCCATTATTTTAACCACCATAACTCAACAGGGTTTAACTCATATTGATTATTTTCTCGGTACATATATTGGCACATAATGAGTTCACGTCTTAATGTCGCGTAATCATCATGAAATTGCTTTAAATATTCATTCATTTCTTTCTCTGGATAAATTTTTCCAAATTCTAATCCTTTAATCATATGTGTGAGTACGACAAGTTTTTTCTTTCGCTGTGCAGGATAGGTTTTTAGTTTCCCATCTTTTGTGAAGAAATTATTAATAATAGCTGCACGTTCTTTTTCAGTAACCGACATTTCCATATTTGAATCGCCTCCTGTTCCTATAGTAAAAATAGCCTTGGCACTCATCTCCAATATTTTTGTATTAAGAGAAAAATAGATCGTATTTTTATCACGACGTTCTTTTATCAGTCCAACATCTCGCAGCTTTGTCATATGGTGGGTAATTGTTGGGGGCTTAAGTCCTAACTTTCCGGCAATCTCTTGTCCACTCAAGTGACCTTGCTGTAGCAAGGCAATAATCCGGACACGTGTAAGATCACCTAATGCTTTATGAAACTCAACAATTTTGTTTAATTGCATTTAGAAATCACCTACTTTAATGTTTATCTAATTAGATTATAATCGAATTAGATTTGTAATTCAAGTAATGAAATGATGAAGGTGTTTATATCGGTGGGGAGATATTTTTTTTCTCTGTTTAAGTTGAGCACATAAGGATTTGTTGTATCACTAGGAAGTGAGAAGCAATGTATATTTACTTTCGTGAAGTTATATATTTCAAAGTTTTTTCGGTTTTATTGAAAGATTTCAAAAAACTACCCCCACAAAAAGATTAGTTGGTTCGAATATTATAAATAGGGAAGGAGGGGATTAGTGAATACTTAGTATAAGATACTCACTCTAAATCTATTAAAGTGTAAAATATATTATTGTATTGTGTTATTGAATATGAAAATGTTAAAATGCATTATTGTACGATTAATTTCTTCATTAGCAGATTTAGTGATGATTCTAGAGACTTTTCTTCGTGGCCTTTTAAAAGTTTTGAAGGTTTTATCATTTTTTGTAATTGAATTTCTTGATTTGTTTGCAGATATGCATTTGTATTAGCTATGGACAATTTTCCTTAAATCATGAAGTAGGAGATTACAATCTATAAATAGCGAAATACATTAATAGTCGCTAAAGAAAATGCAAGTACATAATATATGAAAATGATAAAATGTATATTAGGATAATGAAATATTGTGTATTAGAAGGTATCGTTCGTTTGTGTGAAACATGAATGAACGTTTCCATATAAAGTTTTTTGATGAGTGTTTATGTTAAATATATTTCGAAATACTTATCAAAAATACTATATTAAAATTTCTATAAAAATAGTAATATGTAAAGGTAGTAGAGAGGGACATAATTGTTAGGGATCTTATTTATTGAAACATATATTAAAAGATTACATAAAAATAGACCTCTTCCAGCTACAAGATTATTACAATTTAAGGAGAGGGTGTCTAGAAGTGAAGAAAGTTTGGCTATCTGTGTGTACTGCGATTACGGTTTGTGGTGCTCAGACAGTAATTGTTGGAAGTCCGAACACTGCTTTGGCAGCTAGTACAGTTGCAAATGAACAATCGGTAAATCTCGATGGCTCGATTAAAAGTAACATGAATGGTAATGGTATATGGACAGTACCATATGGTTTACAAGGGGCTAGTTACCTTGGAGACGTTACCAAATATAGTGGTATGGTCATTCATGTTATTGGTAGTGTACAGATTGGGAATACGCTTTGGTATCATCTACAAGTAGATGGAAAAGATGCAGGATGGGTTGATAGTAAAGTCCTAAATACTACAGCGACTGTTAATCAAACTCCGTTAAATTGCGATGGCTTGATTAAAAATAACATGAGTGGTAATGGTATATGGACAGTACCATATGGTTTACAAGGGGCTAGTTACCTTGGAGACGCTACGAAATATAGTGGTATGGTCGTTCATGTTATTGGTAGTGCGCAGATTGGGAATGTACTTTGGTATCATCTGCAAGTAGATGGAAAAGATGCAGGATGGGTTGATAGTAAAGCCCTATATATTACAACGAATGTTAATCAGAATCAGTTTATTGTCTCTACATCTGGTGACGGAGTTTGGTCTATTCCATATGGTCTAAATGGCGCAAACTATATCAATTCCACTAATAATTATGTAGGAAAAGATGTAAAGGTGATTCAGAAAGCAACGATTGGAAATGTTACATGGTATCAATGTAGCGTGAACAATCAAGTCATTGGATGGCTTGATGGTCGTGCGTTAAGTAGCTTGACGAATCTAAAAGCTATAAATCAGGCGGCTGTTATGGGGGCGACAAATGACAATGGTATATGGAGCATGCCATATGGCCTTTCAGGTGCAAAATATTTAGGATCTTCTAATCAATATGCTTTTCGAGATATGCAGTTAATCGGGAGCGTTACATATCAAGGTGTACAATGGTATAAATTTAGTCTAGATGGTCAAGCTATTGGCTGGATTAGCAGTTATGCAATAGACAATACAGGGATAGCTAAGCCGGCGGACTTTTCGGTTACTATTGGAAGTACGAATGGCAATGGCATATGGACAGTACCGTACGGCCTTCCTGGCGCAAAATATGTACAAAGTACAAATGATTATGCTTATCAAACGTTTCAAGTTGTGAAGACTGCAACAATAGGAAATGTTACATGGTATCAAGTAGCGAAAGACGGTAAGATATTGGGCTGGCTTGATAGCGGAAAGTCGCTTACAGATATAACTAATATTAAAGATGAGAATCGAGCAGCAGTTATACAACCATCGACGAACGGTGATGGTATATGGACAGTACCGTATGGGGAATATGGAGCGAAGTTCGTAGGGTCTACAAATGATTACAAATATCAAATGGTGCAAGTTGTACAAAGTCTTACAAAAGGTTCTACCACCTGGAACAAAATTAAGCAAGACAATCGTATTTTAGGCTGGGTTGATGCGAAGGTACTATCTTCGAAAACTGTCTATACTCAGCTGGATCCAAACGGTGAAGTTCATTATAACTGGGGATCAGGAGGTCCTGCTGGTTTTCCTTCTCAACAGTTCCAAGCTGATTTTGTTCAGAATAAGCAATTGTCTGGAGGAGATTATTTCGTTCAGTCGTTTGCAGATGATGGCATAAAGGTTTCGGTTGATGATAATGTAGTTATTAATCGCTGGTCGGCAGCTGCTGGTGAAACGAATCGTGCCGTATTCCCAAACATGGCAGCAGGTTCTCATAGTATTCACACACAATATTATCAAGATGGTGGACAAGCAGCTGTATTTTCAGATGTAGTACCATTTGATAGTTGGCTTGCCTATTACTATCCGAATGAATCTCTTTCTGGATATCCGGTTGCAGCTAAGACTCTTTCACAAGCAGCAAATGGCGGCTTGCAAGATGATAATGGATTTGAAGGCTCACCGGCTAGAGGTGTATCAGGAACCCATTTCTCAGCACGCTATGTTACAGCTAAGCATCTGAAAGCTGGTCAGTATCTTCTGTATACAGGAGCGGATGATGGAATTCGTGTATATGTAGATGGGAAAAAAGTTGTAGATGCATGGGGATATCATGGTTACAATGAAAAAGCATTGAAAATTGATATTACAGATAACTCAAATAGTGATGTTCACTGGATCGAAGTGGAATATATGCAAGGTACAGAAGATAGTAAAGTAACAGTAACACTGAAACCGTCTTATACATTTATTGACGTTTCACACTGGGAAGGAAATATAGATTGGAATAAAGTAAAGCAATCTGGTATTAATGCTGCTTATATGAAAGCAACTGAAGGTGTCTCATATACAGATCCAACCTATGCACAATATGTACAAAATGCATCTGCAGCAGGTCTTTTAGTTGGAGCATATCACTTTGCTCGTCCAGAATCAGGTGACCCGATTGTGGAAGCAAAACATTTTGTGGATGTATTGAATCGATATCATACGGATTTAATGCCTGTCCTTGATCTGGAATCACCATCTAGTCCGACAGGTAATATAACAGGGCCGTATGTGACAAGATGGGCGCGTACTTTTATTGATTATGTGCAGCAGACAACAGGAAAACGCGTTATGCTTTATACAGGGCCTTGGTATATAAATAATTTTAATTTATCCGGACTTGGCGATGTACCTCTTTGGATTTCTAGATATAACTCTACTACTCCAACTACATATGGTGATTGGAATAACTGGAATTCTTGGCAATATACAGAAAGTGGGAGTGTAAATGGAGTAGAAGGAGCGGTTGATATTAACGTTACTACTTCATTAGATGGACTTAGACCGTAACGGATTTCTTGCCTGTATAATCAAGGAGAAACAAGAACAAAAAAGAAGAATAGTAGAAAAAACTCCTGGTCAAACAGGAGTTTTTTCTATATATACATACAAATTAAAAAAACGATATAAAACCCTTTTTCTTTTAGGTTGGCGAGAGCATCTGGCCATGCATAGAAGCGGTCAAGGACTATTTTTGCCACATGCAAGGTTTAAAAAAAAAGAAAAAGCGAGTAGTGGTAATGTTGTATTTTGCATAGAAGTGACTTATATGTCGAAAAATTAAACTGGATATATATAGCTTGGATTAATTGAGGCAATACAATATATATTTAGAATACTTTCATCCTGAAAATGTAGTAAAAAGCAGATATGCATTTAAAATAGCAATAACAATTGCAATAAACCAAGCGATTCCTTTTGTCCAAAGTGAGTTTGTAAATTCACCCATTTTCTTTTTGTCACTAGTAAACATAACTAGTGGAATTACTGCAAATGAAAGTTGAAGAGATAGGATAACCTGGCTTAATACTAATAGATCCGTGGTTCCTTTTTCTCCATATAGTAGTGTTACAATGACCGCAGGTATAATTGCGATTAAACGCGTAATCAAGCGGCGAATCCATGGGCGTAAGCGGATATTTAAAAAACCTTCCATTACAATTTGCCCAGCTAACGTTCCTGTTAACGTAGAATTTTGTCCTGAGGCTAATAAAGCAACTGCAAATAATACGCTCGCAATTCCGCTTCCAAGAATCGGATTTAACAATTGATAGGCATCTTGGATTTCTGCTACTTCGGTATGCCCTGTTGTATAAAAAGTGGATGCGGCTAATATTAAAATTGATGCATTTACAAATAAAGCCAACATTAAGGCGATAGTAGAGTCAATCACTGAAAACTTAATCGCTTCTCGTTTCCCTTTAGGCGTTTCTTCGTAATTTCTCGTTTGTACGATAGAAGAATGTAAATACAAATTATGTGGCATAACTGTAGCTCCTAAAATTCCAAGTGCAATAAACAGCATTTGTGGATTTTGAATAATCTCTTTACTTGGAATAAAGCCTTTTGCAATTTCACTTAGTTGTGGTTGCGACATAAAGAGTTCTACACCAAAACAAACAGAAATTGTAGCGATTAAACTTATGACAATCACTTCAATATAACGAAATCCTTTATTTTGCAATAAAAGGATTAGTAAGATATCAAACGAAGTAATGCATACACCCCATACAAGAGGAATGTGAAATAAAAGATTTAATGCGATTGCGGCACCTATTACTTCTGCTAAATCACAAGCTGCAATAGCCAATTCACATAGTACCCATAAAACAAGCGATACAGGCTTACTGAAATGATCTCGACATGCTTGTGCTAAGTCTCTTCCTGTTACAATCCCCAACTTTGCAGATAATGCCTGCAAAATAATAGCCATAAAGTTAGAAATCAAAATGACAGATAATAACGTGTAGTTATAAGCAGATCCTCCAGCTAGTGATGTAGCCCAGTTTCCAGGATCCATATACCCTACTGCAACAAGATAACCTGGCCCCATAAATGCAAGAAGCTTTCGCAGAGAATTTCCCTTCTTCGGTATCCTCATACTTTTGTACACTTCTCGTAAACTAGGATCACTGTTCTGTTGCCGCCAACCTTCCTGGTGTGGCGCGGCAACCGCATTTTGCGATTTGACTGTTTCTAATTCGTCCATGACGTATCCTCCTCCTTTTCATTTGTTATATTTTTTAAACCTAAAATAGGGTTGGATTTTTTCTTATGTCAAAAATGTAGTGTCCTACTTTAATAGTTTACCCAGACCAACTTTTTTAGCCTGGTTTAAAATTATGATGTGTGATTAAATTTTATGCAAAAGCAAGAAAATAGGTGAGTATAAATATGATTATTTTGCTATGAATTATTTGTACTTGCTAACAGATAACATAGAAAGCAAATGTTGAGCAGCAATATTTATTTTTCTAACTGGTGAAATTCCGAGAGTGGATTCTTAAATAAGAGATGAATTTTTTTATAAAAATACGATTAAATTCATCTGTATAAGTAATTTCTTTCGCGCTCACGGATTTTACGTACGGATTCTTTGATAGATCTTGAACTTCTTTTTCAGTAAACAGTTTTTTCGTCATTTTGAAATTTCTCCGATTTTAATTTTTCTCCTTTTATACAAGAAATACCCTATATTTCATACTTATCCTTACTCACATTTAACATCGCTCAGAATAATATGTATCTAGAGGGTGTGACAATAGTGGAAAAAAACGTTGAAATTACAAAAGATATACAAGTCATACGGTCTATCCAGCGCGATCTCAATATTGTGACAGGCGCACTATTGTTAACTGGACAAATCACCATTATAGGAGTTTTTGTGACACCAGGAGGGTTTCGCGTTTCATTAGGAGGACCATTAACAGGGGAAAGTCGAGTCGAAGGTAAATTTGAGAAACAAACTACGAATGTGATTATTGATGTAATAGATGTTATCCTCGCTGTTTTATTACTTAATGATGAAATTGGTGTTACGGGTAGCTTTATTGCACCAGGCAGATTTACCATTAATGTTAGTGGACCTATTTTTGGTGTTCCTAAACTTGAACCCACTCTTCCTTACTTGAAAAGAGATTATACTTTCTTTCAAAAGGTTGTGTCCAAACATTTTGATGTTAATCCTAATTTATTAAAAACACTTACAAAGGAATGATGACATGGCTTTAACCGATCTTCCTACTTTTAAGCCATCTGAAAATGGAATCTTTCTTCTAGGTCTTTCTTTAATTATTTTTATCTTCTTTTTTACTCAACATAAAGAAGAGATAGTACAATAACCCCAAATAGTCCATATTGGGTTCCGCCCCATCACGAGCTAACAAATAAAGTGAAACTTTAATCAGTGGGGGTTTTCTTCATCCCCCACTGATTATTAGTTGAACCAATCGGGCTTTTACGGGCAGTTTATCTCCCACCTAACTTCTTAAGAAAAGCGGAAACGTCCGGAGATTCTAGCCGCTAGAGCTGGACAATGTTTTCGCTGAATTTTGAGGTGGGAGTATTACTGCCCGTTAATGCGGGATAAAAATACTCCAAAATGAAAATAGTAAACTTAATTATCATAAATAAATGTAGCGTGAAAAAATTTCGTTTTGAGTGCACTTCAAAATCTTAAGTTGATGGGTATGAGGTCTTGCCGACAAAATGAGGGTCTTATATGCTAAGTAATTTCCGACATAAAATAAGCCGATTTACTGTTGAAGTGCACCCCAATTGTTAGATAAGGTCTAACAACTCGGGTGCATTTTTTATGGATAAATTTTCTTCAAAAGGAGAAGTACGAGCGGTAAGCCGATATTTAGAGGGGACTGAAGGCGGGAAGACAATTTCTATTTGAAATAGAAAAGCTTAATTATGGGGAAGAGGCTTGAAAGGTTATAGTAAAGATATTAAGTCAAGGGGAAAATGTTTTTGCGTGTGGTTCGTTTCGATACACTTAAATCTATTGATAATATTTAAATGCTACTGTAAAATTATACTAGTTTCTATTTATGCAAACGCTTTCGTATGAGGGTGCTAGATTATCATTTACAATGAATCTCTATTTTATAGGAGGCAGGTGTAATAGGATGAAGGAATTTATTTGATTGCTATCATACTTTAGCTGTGTAACGGCTAATATTTGTAAAGGGGAAGTAGGGGATTTATAAATGATTGAAGTAAAAAATGTTACGAAAAGCTATAAGATATTAGAGAGAAAAGCGGGTCTAATGGGTGCAATAAAAGCTTTGATTAAACGTAAGTATTATGATAAGCAGGCAGTGCAACCGATTTCTTTTTCTGTTGAAAAAGGAGAAATGGTTGGATATATCGGATTCAACGGTGCTGGAAAGTCAACCACTATCAAGATGCTGTGTGGAATCTTAACTCCAGATACAGGTGAAATTAAGGTAAATGGAATTATTCCATACAAAGATAGACAGGAAAACGCTAAAAATATAGGAGCTGTTTTTGGCCAACGTACACAACTTGCTTGGGATATACCGGTGCGAGAGTCTTTCGAACTATTAAAACATGTTTATGAGATTCCAGAAACAAAATATCAGGAAATGTTACATTTATTTGAAGAAGTACTGGATCTCGGAACTTTAATGCCATTACCTGTTCGTCAGCTATCACTCGGACAAAAAATGCGTTGTGAGTTGGCTGCTGCTTTTCTTCATCAACCTTCTGTTGTGTTTCTAGATGAACCTACAATTGGTTTAGATATTGATGTAAAGGAAAAAATACGTAGTTTTATTAAGGAAATGAATAAGAAATTGGATGCAACAGTTGTATTAACTACTCATGATATGCAAGATATAGAAGAGCTTTGCCAGCGGATTATTATTATTGATAAAGGGTCTATTATTTATGATGGGGACTTACAAAATCTTAAAGATCGTTTTTCTTATAACCGCATTCTATCTTTAGAATTAGAAGAGTACACAAAGTTTGAGATTCCTGTATCACTACAAAATTACATAGTCGTACAGAAGAATGCAGCAGAAAGTAAATCTCATGTAGAGTTAAGCTTTCATACAAAATATGTTTCATCGGAATTTGTGCTTTCAGAACTTGCAAGGCACAATAAAATATTAGATTTGACGATTTCTAACCCTAAATTAGAGACAATTATTAAAGATCTTTATCAGCATGGAGGTGAGGAATCCTTTGAGGAAATATTGGGAAATGCTTAAAGTGCAGATAAAGCTAGATACCTCATATGCAGCGTGGTATTGGGCAGGTACATTTGCAATTATCGTTAAATTATGTACGTTGTATTATTTTTGGACTGCTGTATATGAGAATAAAGAGACTGTTGGAGCACTTTCACTATCTAACATGCTAACTTATATGGTTATAGCTTTGTTGTTGGAACAATATGTATCGGGAGTAGGGAATAACTTAGCTAGAATGATTAAACAAGGTGATATAGCATTGGAACTGATGAAGCCATATCACTTATTAGATAAACTTGTAGCGATGGATATAGGGCAAAAAATTTCTAATTCTATGCGTACAACGTTTCCTATGTTACTGTTTGCCATTTGGTTTGTAGGGATTCAACTACCGCGATCATTAGAGTCTTTTCTATTATTTACGGTAAGTGTAGTTTTAGGTATTTTAATTGGAACGCAATTAGATCTTATTATCGGTATATTAGCTTTTTGGACTGTTAATATATGGGGACTACGCCTTCTGCGAGAGTCAGTTATTCAATTTTGTTCAGGTGCACTCGTCCCATTATCGCTATATCCGCAATGGTTTCAAGAAATGAGTATGTTTTTACCTTTTCAGTCTATGGTCTATATCCCTGTTTCTATTTATACAGGTTCTATATCAGGTACCCAAGCTTATATGGCAATTGCGACACAATTCATATGGTTAATCGTGATTACAGTACTTGTTAGATTCTTATGGACTTTAGCAATCCGAAAAATCACAATATTTGGGGGGTGAGTGAATTGTTGCAAACTCTTAAACGATACTCATTCTTATACATTGTCTATTTTAAGCAGCACTTAAAAGTGATGATGGAATATAAAGTAGACTTTTTAATAGGAATTTCTTCAGTTTTCATTCAACAATTTGCCGCTATCTTTTTTATAAAAGTGGTATTTGATCATATTGAAACTTTAAAAGGATGGAATTTTTATCAAATTCTCTTAATCTACGGAATTGCTTTTGCAGGAAGGGCAATCCATCACATTTTCTTCGATAATTTATGGACGATTGGATGGCAATACATTCGGACAGGAAATTTAGACCGTTTGCTTATTCGCCCAATTAATCCGCTGTTCCAAATTATAGCAGAGCGTGTTCAACAAGATGGAATAGGACAACTATTAATAGGGGGAGTGGTTCTTTATTATTCTATTAGTAATTTAGATATTGCTATTTCGTTTGGAAATGTACTGATACTTATTATAATGATTTTATCAAGCGGTATGATCTTTGTTGCATTAAATTTATTTTTTATAACATTTTCTTTTTGGATGACAGATAGTCTCCCTGTTGTATCAGCAGTATTCAGTTTAAGTGACTTTTCGCGATATCCGATTACCATTTATAATAAAGTGATCGCATTTATTTTAACGTTTATTATTCCTTATAGTTTTACGTCCTTTTATCCAGCGGCTTATTTCTTCGATAAGGGATATAAATGGGTTTCTTTATGTACACCACTCGTTGCGATAATACTATGTTTTATAGCTTATCGTTTTTGGAAATTTGGATTGAGTGCATTTACTAGTACAGGAAGTTAACTATATGTATATAAGTTAAAACATTTACATACCCCCCTTTTTCTATAGGAGGATAAGAGCATCTGGCCGTGCATAGTAGCGGTCAGGGTCTTTTCCTACCACATGCAATAGTTTAAAACAAAGGGAAGTTGAGGTCATGATGTATTCTGCTTAGCAATAACTTATATGTCGAAATATTAAAACGGATGTATTTAAATAATTGTATGTAAGGAAATCAGTTGGAAATGCGATAAGTGATATCTCTAAGAAGCATCTTGAGTTAATTCAGAAGGAGTTAAGCAATTGGAACTGTAAAGAATCTTTTGTATTATATACTTATCAGATTGCGAGTCGTCATATGATTTGAGATAAATACTGTTTGGGCTTGAAGTAATAAATTTGTATATAAGGAGCCTATTTATGGAGAAACATATATTAGAAGGATATTGTCGAAATCAGCTTGGAGCAATTCATGATTATAAAATAGAATGGCAAGCAGATCGTTATCAAGTGGGAGGTAAAATGTTTGCTATGCTTGGCGGAGATTCAGTGGGGAAGCCTATACTATCATTGAAATGTGATCCAGAGCGTGCTGAATATTTGAGGGAAACATACGAAGGGATTATTTCTGGATATTACTTGAATAAAGTACACTGGAATTCCATTTATCTAGATGCTGATATTCCTAAAGAGTTATGGGAGAAGTTAATTATTCATTCCTATGAGCTAGTCCTTCAAAAGTTACCTAAAAAGATTCAAAAAGAAATTGGTAGTTTGGAATAAAGACTGAAACAATGAATGGATGGGATTAAAGGACTAAAAAAGGATTTAATGATTAGATATAGTCATTCTAAGGGCAGGGGGAAATACATGTTAAATAAATTAGATAATGCGGCATTAGTAATTATTGATGTTCAGAAAGCATTTAATCATGAAAAATGGGGTGTACGAAATAATTTAGAAGCAGAACAAAATATTGAAAGTTTATTAAAAATATGGAGAAAAAAGAAATACCCAATTATCCATATTGAACATTTATCAGATAATATTCATTCTATCATGCATCCTAGTCATGAAGGTTCAGAATTTAAAGATATTGTAAAGCCAATTGAGGGTGAAGTTGTTATTCAAAAGAAAGTAAATAGTGCGTTTATAGGGACGAATTTAGAAGAGTACTTACGTACGAACGGTATTGAAAAGGTTGTTATTGTTGGGTTAACAACGCCTCATTGCGTTTCAACTACTACAAGAATGAGTGGTAATTTAGGATTTGATACATATCTTATTTCAGATGCCACAGCTGCATTTGGAATGAAAGGGCCAAATGATATATACTACAGTGCAGAAGAAATTCATGCTATTTCATTGGCTACATTGCATGAGGAATTTGCTACCATTCTTACAACTAACGAGATGATGGGAATTACGGAGATAGAGATCTTAAAATAATTTTTTTATAGGGATAGCATCACGTTGTTATCGAATGATATGTAGGATTTACAAAGAATATATATGCTATAAAACAAAAAAGACTAGACTTAGAACGCATATTAAACCTTTATAATATGTGTTCTTTTTCTTTATGTTCAACATCCACATTTTTTCTTTCTGTCATGAATAATTTCCCACGTTTTTTATAAACTTCTTCAAATTTTAGTTTAATAATAAAGTATCATTACTGATTAGGAATAAGGGAGGAGGACGAGAGTATGAGGGGAAGACCAGAAATGAAAATTGAAAATGAAAAAATTTATAAGACGAAGAAGAATCCCAATGGAATGTTTGTAGCACAGCTTATTCAAATACCTAAGGAAGAAGAAAATTTAGATATTGTATTGGTCATTCAAAATCGTAAAAACAAACAAATTATTTATAAAGAAGTCTTAGTAACAACGGATAATCATTATCTTTCCTTTCGGCTTGCACGAGGGAATATTGAATGGGTTTCATTGAATACAGTTGCCGTATGGGATAGACTGGGTCAAAAATTAGTGGAAGTTGCAGCATTAACAGGTAAGGAAAATTATCGAATTTCTGACGAACATTGTTCAGCATATCGGGAAAAATAAGTGTAGAAAAAGGAAATGCGTACAGTCCTTTTTCTACACTTATTTTTTACTCAAATACTTTGTTAAGTAATCATGTTTACTAGTTAAAACAAAAGGAGTATTTGTTAGTTTGGAATGAAAAACGTTCTTCTAAAGTTATTAAACAGATAAGAAATTTCGAATACGTAATTGTTTGTTACGATATTCGGTAATGCTTAACCATATTCCACTCAAAGCAATGAGAAGAGCTAGTATACTAAACGGAGCAGTATAACTATGTAGATGGTCAACAAGTATACCAAACAACGCAGGTGCAAGTACAATAGCAAATTGATTTAATGTTAAAGCAAAACTCACAGTTAAACCAATAAATTGCGGATCTGATTTCTCTGATACGAAAACGATAAATAAACTAAACCACCCGATAGCGAAGAAACCAAGGCAGAAGCAGAAGATTATGAGTAACCAAAAAGTCATATAGGTCATGACATAACTCGTGCAAAGGAGCAATAAGACAGTGATACTGATAGTAATTTGTAATGGAATAACGCGATTTCCTTTAAATATGTTATCACTAGCCCATGCTAGAAGGACCCTCCCAAACATTCCACCTAGCAATACTACACTTAATAATATTCCAGCATGATGAAGATTTGTATGAACTTCATTTGTAAGATAACTCATTAGGTGAGAAACGAGCACCATTTGTAAGGACATCATTGTTATTCCAATTAAAAAGATAGGATAGAGAGAATCGTTTCTTTGTATCTTCTTTAACTTTGTAAGGAAGGAAACCGTTTCTGTTTTTTGAATGCTAGAACGCTCCTCACGATAAAATAGGATGAACAATGAGCCCCCGCTCATAGCTACAATTGCTTGCACAAGGATTACAGAAGGAAGGCCATATTCATAAAAAAAGAAAGGAAGCGTACTAGAAGCTAAAGCACCTCCGATGGGAATTCCAGTTTGACGAATACCCATTGCAAGTCCTCTACGCTGAGGAGGAAACCACTTTACAATCGCTTTACTGCCCCCAGGTTGTGCCGTTCCATACCAAACTCCTACAAATAGTAAAATAGCAACTACATATGTGTAATTGGTGACTGGATAGGCAAGCAACATACTCGCTCCAAGTAAAATAGATCCTCCTCCTACAATCCATCTTTCGCCATATCGATCCATTAAGTTTCCAAAAAACAGCATTGAGAAGATCGGCCCAATATTTACAGCTGACACAAGTAACCCGGTTTGAAACTGAGATAGGTGATGTACTTGCTGCCATAAAGAAGCTAACGGGCCAATCCCGTACGTAACAAAAGTAGCAAATGTTTGTGAAATAGTTGCAATCAATAAAATAATCCATTTGTAAGAGCTAGTGGAACCATTTTTAGTTTTTTGTCGCTGCATTCTATCATAGCCTCCTCTTGTTCTAATTGTATGAATAGAAAGACATCATGTAAAATGAATAATAAAGATAAAAGATATCAAAAAAAATGATATCTCAAGAGGTGAGTTATATGGATATTAAAGATTTGACTGTATTTAAAAAAGTAGCCGAAGAAGGAAGTATATCGAGAGCAGCAAAATCACTAAACTATGTTCAATCAAATGTAACTATGAAAATTAAACAGCTAGAAGATGAGTTGGGAGTCCTTCTATTTTATCGTAACGGAAAGGGAGTTACTTTAAATTCTAATGGCGAGATTTTGTTAACATATGCTAGGAAAATACTAGACTTAACTGAGCAATCAATCAGATTGGTACAAAGTAATCACTCAACACCTCTAGGCACATTGAAGATTGGATCTACCAACTCTACAGCTGCAGTCCGATTACCGCCACTTCTGAAAAGCTATTATGAAAATTATCCTGAGGTTGAATTAGTGTTAGAAGCCAATACAAGCACTGAGCTAACACAACTTGTGCTCGAACGTAAACTAGAAGGAGCTTTTATTGTTGAAGATGTTCATCATCCAGATTTAACTTCCATTTTGTTTTGTGAGGAAGAACTAACGATTATTAGTCATCAACCTTTACATACTTTTCAAGAGCTTGATAAAGTCACTATGTTAGCTTTTGGGAACGGCTGCCACTATCGAAATATGGTAGGAAAGTGGTTAAAAGAAGAAGGTATCTATCCAAAGCGTGTATTAGAATTTGGTACGATTGAAGCAATCATCGGTTGTGTGAAGGCCGGAATGGGCATTGCTGTCATGGTCAAATCAATTTTGAAAGACCATGAGGAATCTTTAACTTTGACTGCTCTCCCTGAGAAATATTCCAAAGTACCAACTTATTTTATTATGAGAAAAGACGTGCTTTTTTCGGCTGCTCTTCAGAAATTTGTTGAGCTGATTAAAGAAAAAACTGTGTAACTTAATTCTGATTATTGAGGTTTGTTTTAGCGGCGGCATATAGGATAGGGGTCTTCAAGGTTGTCTATGAATGAAATTATAAGCTTCACCGTAAATGGTCGTCTTCATTAAAAGCATAAAATAATCTATTGTACTTGAGATATGGGGAATTGTATTAAAATTTGGTATACACAGCCAGTAGCAATCTGCATGGGGATTAATCCATTTGGTAAATATAGTTTTGATGCGGATTTGTGTAGTTTGGGGCTTACATGTATCCGTATAAGAAACGAGGTAATTGGCATTCTGTATATCTGTTAATTGTTTCTTTTTGTTTTTTTGTGAGGAATTATTTATGATTAAGTATCCGATACAAAGTAACATAATACTTGTTATGAGGAAAAATAAGAAATTGTACTTATTTATCATGTAAGCATCTTACAGCACTCTGAAAACGCTTGGATAACTATTCAAGCGTTTTACTATTCTTTCAAAGTCTTATTAAATGAATTGACAGCGAATAAGACTCTACATTTGAAGATGCTTTTTAAACGGAATATCTAGATATTTTACATATTTGTTTGTTTCAATTTCTTGATATATGCGTATGAAATTCACTTCAAATGTAGGATAAGGACTGAGTTCTTTTTCAGTTATATTAGCCATGGCTTTTAATTCTTTACTAGATAACCCCCAATGTGTTTGTCCCATTGTTAAATGAGGTACATAATTATCTAGTTCCATATATTTTTTAATCAACTCATTATCAGGAGAAATGGCATTAACAATCTTTTGATGTAATTCAAAAATTTTTTCTGATGAAACACCCAAGAAAAGAACACTTTCTCCAAAAAACATTGGTTGATTTAGGGAGACATTGAACGTAGAAAAATTTGCACAAACCTTTTTCAATTTTTCAATCCATTCTAAATCGGCAGTTAAGCCACCTTGAGCTTTTACCGTAATGTGTGGCTCAACAACATCGACAAGTAAATTATTTTCCCATCGCTGTTGAACTTTAATTATTTTTTCTTTATATTCGTCTGGAGGCACAATCCCAATAAAGTATTGCATATGAATTCTCCTTTTTTAGTGAATAAAAATATTTGTACTTAAATAAAAGTTATCATCTCCTAATCTTATTTTCTATAATTATTTTAACAAAAAATTGAAAAAATATAAATTTTCTGGTATATATAGTTTTGATGATAACGTCCAATTTTGACATACTTGCCTCATTATAAAGTATATAAGAATTGGGTAGAGCTAGCTGTGAGTTGAAGTTCAGATGCCTATGAACAGAGGATTGCTCATTTATGTTACGAATGAAAATAAAGGATATACAATCAAATGTCGAAAATGATAATAAATGAATAGAACAGGAGATGAATCATTTTGAAACAACTGAAGGCTACAATTCTCTCAGTGGTTGCTTTTTCCTCACTACTATTAGTAGGCGGATGTCAAACGGCAGATAAGCAAACAGGCGACAAAACAGGAGCAACAGAAACAACGAAAGATGTACGGGAAATCGCTTGGAACTCACTTTCTGATTCGCAGAAAAAAGAAGTAATTGGTGGATGGAAAGATACCCAAGTGAGTAAAACGGTTGCAGATACAAATGGATTCGCTTTAAAAGACCGTTCTTTTGAGGGGAAAGAAGTGACACAGGTTGTGTTCCGTTCTACAAAGAGTAGTTTATTGGGAGACATTATCAAACTTGTAGATGAGGAGTCAGGGAAAGTTGTTGGAGCTGGTTTGAGGGAATAGTATAAAGAATGGAGAAGGGTGGTCAAAGTATTTCTTCACTGTAGTTATTCTTCACCATCGTACCTTAATAAAACATATGAAAACAAGGAAAAACAACATACCAATCGATATGTTGTTTTTTACGCTATTTATTAGGATTCTTTATATTACCTGAAATACTTACCGTAATGAATACTTTTTAATTTAACAACATTGCAAAATCAACCATGTATTTTCGAAGTTTTTTTGCAATAAATCTTCTTTTTTTATCCAAAAATACAATAGACCAGTGTCTCCCCAATACATTTGAGACTCGTCGTTGGTATCAATTTGTAAAAGTAACATCCAATCACGAGAGCTACCAGACAAACGTTTTCCCTCTTTATTTGAAGGATATGCATTTCCTAAATAAAATCCTTGCGTAACAAGATGGCACTCTTCTGCCATTTCTTCTGACTGTATAGCTTGTGCTGAACCGAGTAAATGATGCAATCCATTATACCCTTCCCCGATATACACTTCTTCTATTTCTTTATAAAAATCCCATTCATCATCATCTGATAAACCCGTTTTCCCAATTTTTTCTTTTGTCAATGTCCATGTTTCTTGAAATGAAATTAGTGAAGGTGGGAACGTTTCTGTTGTGATTTCTCTCCGTTTTAGTTTTTCTATATTTTCCGTATACAGAACACGATGTCCTCCAATATCTTTTGGATCAAACCCCCATGGCTGTTCTTCGGCATCATAAAAGAAATAGAGCATGCCTTTTGTAGGTAGTGGATTTCCTTTGTGATAGGGTTGTACTTCCTCTAAATTCAGTTGTCCAATAAAGTGTAGCGATATGTCATTTTTCATTGGAATCTCTAATTCATCAGGAAAATCAGGAAAACCTCCGAATTTTGATGTTCCCACTGCTATTTTTTCGTCAGATTCTCTACATAAATGTATTTGAATCGTTTGCTCAAGCGTATCTAAAATATTTTTCTCTAGATGCATGACACCGTACTTTTTAAGCACATCTTGTAGCGTTTTTTTCATTATGTATCACCTCATTCTTATTGTACAGCAACAGAGTTCTAATTTATCTTTTAAAAAAGCAATAATCATTACCCTTAATAAACCCCTTAATCAAAAAAAAATTATAATTATTAATAGAAGGGCTATATTTAAAAAAGAAAACCCTGCTATATAAGCAAGGTTTTCTTCTCATTAGAACTTGTACACATATTGAAGATCAACCTCACCAAAAATTGGTGTTGTCCCCTCATTAAAAGTAGCGAAAATACGGCGTACATTTTCATATGAAATAACTACACCTACACCCGCTTCAACCTCTACTGTATCTGTACCTCCATCAAATTCAATAGTAACATCAAATTCATTTTCCGTATTTCTATTAGCGTTGTTTGTAATAAGCGCTGTTACATTGTTTGGAATCCCATCTGCTGCTTTAAAAATATCTTCTTCATCATCGCCAATCGCAATAGCAAAATGGGCAGAATAACAAAATGTTTCCTTATCTTTTTCTTTCTTTTGACAGTTGGTAACTTAGAACGGGAGAAATGAATGGCTTATATATGTCTAGTTTGTGGGTACGATGGTTTAGAAGAAAACATACGGAACACCTGAAATTGAAGAAATGCTCCTGCAAGCTTTAGAATTGTATGTTATAAGATTGGTAGCCTTCTGATTAATTAGGAGTTTTTTTATGATGGAATGATTCCGGTATATGATTAAAAAATCATATTGAAGAAAGCAACATAATTTGTTTACAGTACATGAATAAAACAACATTAATTTTCTTATCACCCCCGTAACTTTTTCAGTAGGAAAATCGTTATATAAAGTGAATGTTAATTTTATAGGTTATGAAAATGAATGGGGGTAATTTTATGAAGGTCCTTATATTGGGGGGGACTCGTTTTTTGGGAAGAGCTTTAGTAGAAGAAGCATTGAAAAGAGGGCATGAAGTTACCTTATTTAATCGCGGCACGAATAAAGATGTATTTCCTGAAGTAGAGCAGCTAACCGGCAATAGAGACAGTGATGTATCATGTTTAGCAAATCGAAAATGGGATGTTGTAATGGACACATGTGGATTTGCTCCTCATCAAATTAAAAAAATTGCTGCTGTACTTGGAGATAACATCGAACATTATACATTTATATCCAGTATCTCTACTTACAAAGATTGGATTCCACTTCATATTAAGGAAGGCTATCATTTACAGCCTATGCCGCCTAGCGATAAGTTAAAAGCTGTTGAGGATGGGGAAATATCTCCTTACGAGTATTATGGAGCACTTAAAGTTTTATGTGAAGAAGAAGCAGAAAAACATTGGCCGGGGCGTGTTTTGCATGTAAGAGCAGGGCTTCTTGTTGGACCATTTGACTATTCAGATCGACTCCCGTACTGGGTTCAGCGTGTAACACAAGGTGGGAAAATAATGGTGCCAGGACGTTCAGACCGTCCTGTTCAACTGATTGACGTGAAAGATGTGGCAACCTGGGCATTCGATATGGCAGAAAACAGAAAAGTAGGCAAGTTTAATGTAACAGGGCCGAATAATGAATTGACGATAGACGAACTATTAAATACTTGTAAAGCAGTAACAAATAGCGATGCTGAATTTGTATGGGCAGAAGAACAGTTTTTAATTGAGAATAAAGTAAAGCCATGGACGGAGTTGCCTTTATGGATTCCTGAAAATTTCCCATTAGAAGGAGAGACAGAACCGTGGAAAGGTAGTTTTTTCATCAGTATAGAAAAAGCTGTTAACGCTGGTCTTTCCTTTAGACCTATTGAAGATATTATTTGTGATGTGTATCGATGGGAGAAATCGAGGCAGGATACAGAACGAAAAGCAGGTATATCAAGAGAAAGAGAGACCGAATTGCTAGAGGTTTGGTTTCGGAAGGGGAAATTATGATGAGAATATATACTGATCAAGCAGAGAAAGATTTTGCAAGGAAATAGATTTTTCTAAATTTAGTAGTCCAAAAGATCTGATATGATTGTGTGATGAAATTTAGATTTTAAAAATATGATTTTGAATTAATATTGCGTATTATTGAAGAATATCTTGAACGAGTTAGGCAATGGATTAACCCGTATAAAAAGTTTGGTGCTGAGGGACTAAAAAGAAAAAACTTCTCTCATTCTATTCGTTCTATTCTGAATGTTATAAACTGGAATGAAAAATGATATAGGAGAAAGAGGATGACAATGAAATTAGTGAAACCAACACACCAGTATAGCGAACAAATCATGGCTTATCGACAGGCATTCCTAAATTCAAGAGAACAACCTTATGGTAGTTGTTCCTTACAAAATTTTGATTCCGTAGACGAATGGTTTGAAAAAGTCGAAATTCAAGAAAAAGGAGAAAAATTACCAGCAAATCGAGTTTCATCCACTCAGTTTTTGAGTATTGAAAAGGGGAAATTACTCGGTTTAATCAATATCCGCCATCGATTAACGCCAGAATTACTGATGGAGAGCGGGCATATCGGTTATAGCGTGCACCCTGACGAACGTCGAAAAGGTTACGCCACAGAGCAACTTCGGCTTTCCTTATTTGAAGCGAAAAAATTAGGATTGGAGAAAGTGTTGATAACTTGTGACAAAGTAAATATCGGCTCTGCAAAAACCATTCAAAAAGTTGGAGGTATCTTAGAAAATGAAGTAATTTCCCCTGTTACTGGCGAAAGTGTTCAGCGTTACTGGATAGAACTATGAAATCGGAGTGAGGAATCATTCCGAAAAAAGTCTAACTTTTGGAGTTCAGTACAAATTAAACCTCTTATTGTCATTGGATGGATAAGAAATGATAAAAGCTCTCTAATTTTAAGGAGAGCTTTTTATCATTTATTTTTGATCGAACACAAATATTTGTTTGTATTTTCTTGCTTGTATTTTTTGACCATTTTCTAGCGTCTTTGGTAGTTCCTCTTGCCATGTAACAATAACCGTAATACCTTTTGCTTTTACTGACACAGGAAAATTAGGAAAATGACACTCATTAGTGGTGACTGTTCTCTCAGTCTCAAGCGCGTCTATATTTCCCCGCAAAGTCTTGGAATCGTTAAAGTTACTGTATATATCTACATCTAAATTATAAACATCTTTTCCTAGGTTCTTCACATCTAGACTATATGTGTTTACTACGCCTGGCTTTGGTTTTGAAAGCCTTGGGTCATTGTTAGCTTTATCAATTTTCAAGTGCCAATGTTCAGATGACTTTGATATAGGCAGATCACTAAACGAGGAAGCTTCCGCTAATATATTGCTACTGAATATAAAAAACAATATACAAAAAAGAATAGCAGTTATCTTTCGCATATTTTAACCTCCAAAATACAGGATTTTATCTTATTACTATTTCTTTAAATAGAAGGTAATATGCAACCAGTGCTATCTACTTCCGATAGCACTGGTTATGTAAAAGGGGAGTAGTCTGTATGGTTTTCTTGTATACGATATGAATGGAAATGCTATTGAATATGAAACACCATGGTCATGGCTTAAGTGAAGTGGGTCTTGTCATTGGATTTCATGTAGGTTCAATGTATCTTCCGTCACTCGTTACAGGAATCCTTGTTGATAAGATTGGCCGAATGGCAATGAGTATTGCTTCCGGAGTTTTTCGTATTTTTGTAGCAATATTGTAAAATCAAATTTTAACTCTCCCACGTTCAAAATGCTGGCTTTACCATAGTTCCATGTTGGTACATAACTAATATTCGAAGGTTCTCCAGTGAGGGTTCCTAAGATTTCATTTTAATAAGTATATTTTATTAAAATGAATAATTTATACTGATAGTTAAACGTAAAGAAAAAACGCTTAGAGTAAGAAAACTCTGAGCGTTTCTTTTTGTAGATTTATTCAACATAAACACCCTTTATTTAAATGGAGACGGTCAAAACAGCATAATAAAAGTTAATAGCGCCTCGTTCCCTATTTATAAACGATGAAGAAAACTTCCAATGTATAAAGTTATGATGATTTTACAGAATAATCTTGCAATATTAAACTGAAAAGAAATACAATAAAAGGAAGTCTATGAAAGATTTTGATAAAATAGTATTTTTGGGGGAGAGAACAGATGGATAATTTTTGTGAATAACGAAATAGGTAGGAAGAAAATAAGTAATGGAATGCTGGGGAGGAAAATCGGACAATGAAAACACTATTAAAAATACTAGGAATCATTGCTGGGATGGCAGTAATCGGTGTGGCACTTACTTATGGAATCTTATATTACCTCAATCAAAGTAAAGCAACTACTAAACAAACACCAACAGCGGCTCCAGCAGTGGAAGTGTTAGCTGATAGCAAAGTAAAAGCAGAAAACGTAAATCTGTTAGATAATGGTAATTACTCGTTGCCAAATAGTGATTTTAATAAAGATTTTAAGTGGACTGATGAAAAAGTACAAATTGCATTACACGAAATGGCACATCAAAAAGTAAAAGCAGATCAAAAGTGGGGTTATATTTTTATAACGCAAGAACGAATTGAAAGTTTATTAGGGGTTATTAAGAGCGGTGATATGAATCATAAAAATGTATATATAGATATTTTAGAAAGGTGGAAACAAGGGAAATACGAGAAGGTTGATGCCGATCATAATACGATTTGGAAATTACAAAGCGGGAACCTTGGTGAAGGTAAGGGTGTAATGTCACAAGAGGAACAGAAAGAGTTAATTAATAAAGTTTTCATGCAAAAAGAGACATTTTCAGGAAGTACGTTAATAGCAAATGGTGAACAAGGTAAAAAATGACCTATAAAAAATATATAATAGTGTTGAAAAGATTTGATTGGTAAACGTCAAGTAACTCCAAAATATACAACAAAGGTTGATTTTAGAGTTACTTTTTGTTTTCTTCACTTTTTTTCGGTACTTTGCAACTAGATGGTAAATCCATTGACCACGGTAAGACTTTATCAATTTCCTCTTTAAAATTCATTTTACTTAAAATACCAATTCTGCTAAATATATCGTATAAGTAAGGAAAACAAAAACGAGACCCCTAACTGATTAATAGTTAGAGGTCTCGTTTTAATAGAAAAATAGAAACTTGTAACAGTTTTAAACTCTATTTCTTAAATCGATACGGAACAGTTGAAACAATAACATTCTTTTTATATAAAAGATAAATCCTTAATAAAATACTTGATTGGTTGTGTAAAAAGTTATGCCAACTTTTCTTTGTGATAAACTGCGGAATAAGAACAGTAACGGAATGATGATTTTCTTGTGCTTTCTCTTGAATCTTTGCTACTAATTTTGTAATAGGTCTCATTAAGCTTCTATAAGAAGAAACGACTGTAATAAGACGAACATCTGGCTTCCATTCTTTCCATTTTTGCTGCATCTTTATTTCACTTTCTTTATCAAATGCTACATATACAGCAATGACAGTATCACCGATAGCCTCAGCATAATTTATGGATTGTTCAACTACCTTTGTAATTCCTGCAACCGGTACGATAACGATGTTTCCTTCAATTTTGTGAGGAATGTCGTTTGGATTGATACGTAATTGTTCACCAACCGAATCGTAATGTTTATAGATACAATGAAAGATGTACACAATAATTGGCAGGAAGATAACGACAGACCATACTTGTGAAAACTTTGTGATAAAGAATATAAGTAATACAGATAATGAAATAAGTGCACCTACTAAATTTGTTAGTAATTTAGGTAACCATCCTGCTGGTTTTTCACGCAACCATTTTATAATCATTCCCGTTTGTGACAAGGTGAAAGGAAGAAATACACCAACTGCGTACAGCGGGATTAATTGTTCTGTTTTTCCTTGAAACGCAATAATTAAAATGATAGAAGCGATTCCAAGAGTCATAATTCCATTTGAATATCCTAGTCGATCACCGCGCATTAAAAACATGCGAGGCATATATTTATCTGATGCTAGGTTAAAAGCTAATAATGGGAATGCGGAGAATCCCGTATTAGCAGCTAATACTAAAATAAGTGCAGTTGTTCCTTGAATAAAGTAATACACATAATTTCTTCCGAATACATCCGAAGCAATTTGAGAGACAACAGTCTCGTTGTGTTTCGGAGCGATACCGTACCAATATGCTAAAACGGTGATACCAGTAAATAATACTGCAAGAATTGCTCCCATCATCACTAAAGTAGTGGCTGCGTTTTTAGCAGCTGGCGCCTTAAAGTTAGGGATTGCATTTGAAATCGCTTCTACCCCTGTTAATGCAGAACACCCAGATGAGAATGCTTTTAATAAAAAGAATAATGTAATTCCTGGTGCTACCGTACCAATAGGTGAATGTAAAGATGCCGGCGCTTGTCCAGTTGCAATTTTAAAGACTCCAACAGAAATTAATACGATAAGTGCTAATACGAAGAGATAGACAGGATAAGCTAGAATAGAAGCTGATTCAGTTACTCCTCTAAGATTCAGAATGGTAATAAAAATAACAAGTATTACAGCGATTATTACGGTGTACTGATGTAAAGCTGGAAATGCGGATGTAATCGCATCTGTCCCTGCGGATACACTTACAGCTACGGTAAGAATATAATCTACCAGTAAGGATCCCCCGGCAACAAGACCCGCATTTATACCTATATTTGTTTTAGAAACAACGTAAGCTCCTCCGCCGTGTGGATAGGCATAAATGATCTGTCTGTACGATAAAATAAGTGCCGTTAACAAAATGAGAACACCGATTGCGATTGGAATAGAATACCAAAAAGCAATTGATCCGATTGCTGCAAGAACAATTAAAATTTGTTCTGTTCCATAAGCAACAGAAGAAAGAGCATCAGATGAAAGAATGGCTAATGCCTTTAATTTATTTAATTTTTGTTCACCTAATGCAGTTGATTTAAGAGGTCTACCAATTAAAAACCTTTTGAACGCTAAAAACATGGATGCACCACCAATAAGTAATTTTTCCAATGAAAAGAATATCACAATTGGTAGCGAGTGAATAGATGTTTTTATTATGAATTCATTCTTTTTTTATAGTAAATTGACAAAACAGTGACAGAATAAGCTTTTTATTTCATAAAAAAATGGATATAGCGAAGAGGGAAAATAAAAGTTATTGATTATATTTAGGATTTGAAATTGTAAAATAGAGTTTGATATGGGGGGTTATGTTTTTTACATAATACTTGTTATATGTGAAAATGAATATCTATTTAGATAAAGGGATCAGCCTTCAATATGTTGAAGGCTGATCTTTTTTAAATTCTTATCAAGTAGGGAATTCAATAGTTTCAATACCCATTTCCCGTGCTATTAATGTAAAATTTTCTTTGCTTATTTTGAGATACCCATATCGGAATGGATATCCCCACTTTTTCTTATTTTGAATAAAGGATAGTTTATCAATAAGTGGATGAATGTCTATTTCATTACATTGATAAAATTTGATATTTCTGCGAAAAGGAATAAAACCGTTCTCCATATCAAACTCGTAAATATGGTCATCAATTACATTGCCAATAGCTGTGAACATTTGACATGGTGCTTTTTCATTTAACTTATGTTTAGAAGAATAATATATAATCCAATCTCCAGATTTCATTCTTTTTAATGGGGAGGATTTGCCGTGACAAAGCCCGGCGAATCCACCTTCTACACCTTTTAAAACATGATCCCTTGAAGCGACGCCAATCCAATAGTTTATCTCATTCATTAGCGCATTAACACCCACATGATGAATCACTAGTTTCTTCAAAAAATAAAGATGTGGTTGGGAAATTCATCGTTTTAATGGAGAGATTGCTTCGTTTAAGACTTGGTTTCATCAAATATTAATTCATACAACTTTAAAACAGAAGCGGAAAAAGCAGTTTGCCTTTTTGCACCCTGAAACATGGTTTCGTATAAAAGATGTGAAAACACCAGAAAATAATTATCTCATACAAGAAGAGTCTCAGATGATTCTCGATGCAGTGCAGCAATTATCTAGCAAGCATCAAATTGTTATTATTCTTTTTTACTATCAAGATTTATCTATTTTAGAAATTTCGGAAGTGTTAAATGTGAAAGAAGGGACAGTAAAGTCACGTCGGGAAGTAATGGAATTAAAAAAGTAGATAACTATAAGTATGTAGGTTTATATACTGCTAGTACCTTGGAGGCTACTAAAGAAGAAAGTGTAAATATGCAATGGAATATAGAGTGCATTACAAACACAAATACAGGGAAAGAAATAAAAGGGAATTGGAACTTTGATTTCACTTTAAAGGCAACGGAAAGTAAAGAAAAACTAATTCATAGTAGTGTAGAACGAGACGGAGTAAAGGTATCTATTGAGAAATTATCCGTATCACCGATGTCATTTATCGTTTCGTATAAACAAGAAGTTTCCGAGTATATGAAAAATAGATGGGATGAAGTATATGTTGATTTGAGAATTAAGGATGATTTAGGGAATAGTTATGCCGGAGAAGGAAATGGGAGTATACGTGATGAAAGTTCTTATACTTTGAATGGAAGCAAAACATTTCAAAAAATCAATCCGAATGCAACAAAACTTATTATAACTCCTCATGTTATGTTAAGTAATCATAATGCTGATAATTATGGTGAAGCAGGAGGAGCTGGAAGTGAAGGAAGTAAATTTAATATATTAAAGAAAATTGGTAGCCAAAAAGAGGACCTCGTGTTAAAAGAGATCATTATCGAATTAGAAAAATAACATAGTAAACGAAAGGGCTGCTTTCTTTAAATGAGGCCACTGAAAAACTTCCGTTTTTCATCTCATAAAACATATGTAAAACAAAAAAGGCGACCTTTCGTTCAGTTTTGAACGAAAGGTCGCCTTTCTCTCTATACTTTTGTTACTGTTTCCCTTTTAATAATGTCATAATTCGTTTTAAATTAACTGCGAATATGGCCATCGCCCCTTGCATTCGCATGCCAATAAGACCCGAGGAAGATGCCACATCATACCCGTGTCTATGTTTGAGTTCACTATTTTTCGCTTCAATTTTATAGCGCTCTTTTGCTTTTTCTTTGAACAGCTCGCTTTC